>NZ_JBFAOU010000209.1:0-12960 GCF_040675365.1 Catellatospora sp. NPDC049609
TGACGGTCTCGGACAGCTCGATGGCGTAGTCCCCGACGGTGAGCATGCTGACCAGCATCAGCCGGTCCGCGATGACGGGCTCGGTGGTGGGCACGCGCGGGCGACTTGCCGCCGCCCAGCCGCGCCACGCGTCGCCCGGCAGCCCTACCCGACCGCTCCACGCCTGGCCCGACAGCCCTGCCCGGCCGGTCCACGCCTGGCCCGACAGCCCTACCCGGCCGGTCCACGCCTGGCCCGACAGCCCTGCCCGACCGCTCCACGCCTGCCCAGGCAGCCCTACCCGACCGCTTCACGGGTAACTCGGCAGTCCTGCCCGGAGGGGCAGCCAGCGGCCGCCGGGCGGCCGACGCGGGCCCGTCAAAACCGGTCGTCGCGGAGCTGGCCGCGCTGAGTGACGAGGACCTGGTCGCGCTCTACCCGCGCGGCGAGCAGCCGTGGCTGCGGGTCAACTTCGTGTCCGGGTTGGACGGTGCGGTGGCGGTCGACGGGCTGTCGGCCGGGCTGTCCGGGGCCGCCGACAAGCGGGTGTTCCGGCTGCTGCGCATGCTGTGCGACGGGCTGCTCGTCGGCGCGGGCACGCTGCGCGACGAGCGCTACCGGCCGCTCACCCTGGACCCCGCGCGGCGTGCCTGGCGGCAGGAGCACGGGCTGCCAGCGTACCCCCGGCTGGTGGTGGTTTCGGGGACGCTGCGGCTCGATCCGGCCGCGCCCGCGCTGGCCGGCGCCCCGGTGCGGCCGCTGATCCTGACCGGGCCCGCCGCGCCCGCGGCGGCCCGGCAGGCGCTGGAGAAGGTCGCGGACGTGGCCGAGGTGGCCGACCTGGCGGGGGGCCTGCGGCTGCTGCACGGCCTGGGGCTGGGGCAGCTGCTGTGCGAGGGCGGGCCGCTGCTGCTGGGCTCGCTCGGGGCGGAGGACCTGGTCGACGAGCTGTGCCTGACGCTGTCGCCGCTGCTGGCCGGGGCGGGCGCGGGGCGCATCACGGCGGGCGCACCGCATCCACCGCGGCCGATGCGAACCGTGCACGCGCTCGTCGCCGACGAGGGCTTCCTGCTCACCCGCCACCTCCGCCGGCACTCCGCCGCGCCCGCCGGTTCCTGATCGGGCCGAGGCCGAGCCGCCGGTTGCTGATCGGTCAGGTGGGCCGAGGCCCCGGGCGCTGATTCGGCCGCAGGCTGTGCCGCCGGTTCCTTGTCGGGCAAGCGGGCCGAGGTGCCGGTTGCCGATCCGGCCGCCGGCTGTGCCGCCGTGGCGTCGGGCCGATGCCGCGCCGCGGGCAACCGACCGCGGCCGCCGGGTGGTAGTACCGGGGACCGACACCCTGGAGGACCGGTGGCGCACGCCGACACCTTCGCGGACTTCGTGACGACGCGCTCGCCACGGCTGCTCCGCACCGCCTACCTGCTCACCCGGGACTGGGCGCTCGCCGAGGACCTCCTGCAGACCAGCCTGGTCAAGGCGTGGGACGCGTGGCGGCGCATCGAGGCCGACCCGGAGCCGTACGTGCGGCGCATCCTCGTCAACACGTACGCGACCTGGTGGCGGCGGCGCTGGCACGCCGAGCTGCCGACGGAGCACCTGCCTGAGCGGTCGGCCGGCGAGCCGCACCGCGCCGTGGACGCGCGCGACGAGGTCTGGCGGGCGCTGGGCCGGCTGCCTCGCCGGCAGCGGGCCGTGCTGGTGCTGCGGTACTTCGAGGACCTGAGCGAGGCGCAGATCGCCGACGCGATGGGGGTGTCGGTCGGCACCGTGAAGAGCCAGGCCGCCAAGGCGCTGGCCCGGCTACGGCTGGACGAGTCGCTCGTGTACGAGGGGGCCCACCGATGATCGACCTGAAAGAGCTGCTGGACGACCGCTCCACGCCGCCGCCGGACCTGGCCCAGCACCTGCGGCTGGGCGCGCTGCGGGGCCGGATCACGCTGCGCCGCCGGCGCCGGGCCGGCGTCGTGGGCACCTTCGCCGCGGTGGCCGCGCTGCTGGTCGCCGGGTACGCCGCGATCCCGGCGCGCCAGGCGGGGCCGGCCGACACGGCCACCTCCGACCGTGCGCTCGCCGAGTTCGGCCGGCACCTGGACGGGACCCGCATCGTCGCCGCGGCGGTGTCCGAGCCGGGCAATCCGACGGTCCGGCTGCGCTGGACGCCGACCACGTTGGACATCCGGCTCTTCGTGCGGTGCCGCACCGGGTCGGTGAGCGGCGTCAGCGCACTGGTCGAGGTCGACGGCGACGGCATCATGAGCGGCGGCTGCGGCCACAGCTTCGGCGCGCGCCTCGCGAACGAGCGGATGTGGGCCGAGACCGGACTCCAGGTCGGCAGGCCCGCCGTCTTCAGCCTGCACGGCCACGGCGAGAGCCTCGGCCAGGACCCGGACGGCGCGGACCGGTTCGCCCCCGCGCCGTGGGACGCGGTGTACGGGCTGGCGATCGGGGTGCGCCTGGCCACCGAGGCCTACCCGATGCCCTCCCCGCCCTCCCGGCTGTGGCCGCTCGACCTCGACCCCGGCGAGTACGGCCGGCAGACCGCGAACCCGGATCCGGCCGTACGGTGGCTGCACAGCGATCCGGCCGACCCGCTGCGGCCGGTGTCCACCACGATCGTCTGGCGCGGCCGGTACGACCTCGTCATGCAGTCGGTGACGCCGGGCACGCTGCGCGTGTCGGTCAACGGGGTCGAGGTCGACGGGGCCGACTGGTGGGACTACGGGGCGGCGGTGAAGACGTGGCAGTGGGAGCCCGGCGAGCCCCGGAACTGGGCCCGGATACCCGGCTTCAGCAGGCCCCAGCAGGGTGAGACGGTCACCGTGACGGTGACGCCGGAGGTCGTCACCGGGCCCTGGCAGGCGGTCATCCGCCCGGCCGCGTGACGTTATCCTCGCCCTTCGGCATACGGGAGGTGCGCGGGTGACGGAGTTCGACGAGTACGAGCGGCGGGCCTGGCGGGGACGGGCGGCTACCTACGCGCGCAGCTTCGCGCTGATGTGCGCGTACCCGGCGCCGGCGCTGCTGGACGCGGCCGGGGTCGGGGCGGGTCACCGGGTGCTCGACGTCGGCACCGGGCCGGGCACCGTCGCGGCGCTGGCCTGCGCGCGGGGCGCGGCCGTCACCGCGGTCGACCCCGAGGAGAGCATGCTCGACGCGGCCCGGCGCAACGCGCCCGCCGCCGACGTGCGGCACGGTGTGCTGCCCCGGCTCGACCTCGGCGACGGCGCGTTCGACGCGGTCACCGCGAACTTCGTGCTCAACCACGTGGGCGACCCGCCGGCGGCGCTGGCCGAGCTGCGGCGGGTCACCCGGCCGGGTGGGCGGATCGCGTTCACGGTCTGGCCGTACCCGCTGCCGCTGCTGCAGCGGCTGTGGGGCGACGTGTCCGACGCGCTCGGCCTGCCCGCACCGCAGCAGCCGCTGCCGCGCGTCGCGGCGGAGGTCAACTTCTCGCGTACGCCGGACGGGCTGCGCGGGCTGATGGAGCGGGTCGGGCTGGTCGACCTGGGCTGCCAGGAGCTGGCCTGGACCCATGAGGCCGACCCGGACGACTGGTGGGCCGCTCCCGCCAGCGGCATGGGGTCGCTGGGGAAGGTGCTGGTCACGCTGCCGCCGGAGGGCGTGGCCGAGGCGCGGGCGCACTACGAGCGGCTCACCGCCGACCACCGCACCCCCGCCGGCCGCCTCGCCCTCCCCACCGGCGCCCTCATCGCCTCCGGCACAGTCCCCCGCTGACGGGGCGGGCACGGTCGGCGCGAGGCGGCGCGGGTCAGCGCAGATCGGCCCAGGTCGGCGCGGGGGTGCGGCTCGGCGCGGGGCGCCGCTGCCGGGCGGGGCGCCAAGATCGCCACTTCGTGTCGAAAACTGCGGCCCGACCACACTTTTCGACCGCAGACAGCGATCTTCGCCGGACCAGCCCGCGCCGCTGAGGGGGCTTGGTCGCGGGTTCGGGTCGGGAAGTGGGGTAACGGCTTGGTTTTGGACCGGGGTGGTGATCATCGCGTGGCCGGGCGGGTGTCGGGGTGGCGACATGGGGAGCGGCGATTGTCACGGGGAGGGGCGCGGAAGGCTGGCTTTGTCGCCGGTGGCCGCTAGGGTCGTGCGGGTGAGCGAGGAGCAGCCGGGAACACCGGTCGGGCGGGTGCTGGGCACCGAGGACGCGAGTCCGCTGACCTTCTGGGTCGCGGTCGCCGAAGGGTCGTACCTGCAGCTCGACGACGTGGTGGTGACCCAGCGGACGCTGCCCGACCTCGGTGTGGTCACCATCGCCGGGGTGGTGACCAGCGTGCGGGCGCGCCACGAGGGGGCGAGCTTCGACTCCGACGTGTTCGCCATCGCCGACGGCATGCTGCCCGCACAGGTGCAGGAGGCGGCCGAGGTCACGGTCACCCGGGTCGATCCGGAGGTGTACGTGCCGCCGCTGCCGGGCGCGGTGGCGTTCCGGGCCGAGGGCGCGGCGCGCGACGGCGCGCTGTCGTTCGACCGCATGCAGCGCCGCCTGCCGATCGGCACCGGCCGCGACGGCATGCCCGTCTACCTCAACGCCGACTTCCTCGACGGCAGCCGCGGCGCGCACGTGTCCATCTCGGGCATCTCCGGCGTGGCGACGAAGACCAGCTTCGCGACGTTCCTGCTGTATTCGGTGTTCCGGTCGGGGGTGTTCGGCGGCGACGCGGTCAACACCAAGGCGCTGATCTTCAACGTGAAGGGCGAGGACCTGCTGTTCCTCGACCACCAGAACACGCGCCTCGACGAGCGCACCCGCGCGCAGTACCACAAGCTCGGCCTGGAGGCCGCGCCGTTCCCGCAGGTCAGCGTGTTCGCCCCGGCGCGGGCGGGGGATCCGACGGGCAGCCCGGACGTGGCCAGCCGGCTCACCGGCGTGGACCCGTTCTACTGGACGCTGGCGCAGTTCTGCACCGACCGGCTGCTGCCGTACGTGTTCGCCGACGCCGACGACGAGCGCCAGCAGTACACGATGGTGGTGCACTCGGTGACCGCGCAGCTGGCCAAGAACGCGGTGCCCAGCGACGGCGGCATCACCCTGGACGGGTTCCGGATCAACAGCTACGAGCAGCTCGTCGACCACCTGGTGGAGCAGCTCAACGACGAGGACACCCGCGGCATCTGGGCGGGCAGCTCGGTCGGCGTGGGCACCATCAACGCGTTCGCCCGGCGGCTGATCAACAGCAAGCGGGACCTGGCCCGGCTGATCCGCGGCGACCTCGCCGAGCGCCGCGCGCACAGCATCTCCACCGCGGAGAGCGCCCAGGTCACCGTGGTCGACCTGCACAACCTGCCGGACCGGGCGCAGCGCTTCGTGGTCGGCGTGACGCTGAAGACCGAGTTCGAGCGCAAGGAGAAGGCGGGCACGGCCAAGCCGCTGCTGTTCGTGGTGCTCGACGAGCTGAACAAGTACGCCCCCCGCGACGGGTCCAGCCCGATCAAGGACGTGCTGCTCGACATCGCCGAGCGCGGCCGCTCGCTGGGCGTGGTGCTGATCGGCGCGCAGCAGACCGCGTCCGAGGTGGAGCGGCGCATCGTGGCCAACTCGGCGATCCGGGTGGTGGGCCGGCTGGACCCGGCCGAGGCCGGCCGCCCGGAGTACGGCTTCCTCCCGCCCGCGCAGCGCCAGCGGGTGCTGCTGGCCAAGCCGGGCACCATGTTCGTGGGCCAGCCGGAGATCCCGGTGCCGCTGGCCGTGGAGTTCCCGTTCCCGGCCTGGGCGACCCGGCCCGGCGAGGCGGGCCCCGCGCCACGCGCGACGCTGGCGAGCCTGGTCAGCGCCGCCGACCCGTTCGCCGTGGTGGGCTCCGGCGCCCGCAACGGCATCCCCGACGACGACATCCCCTTCTAGCCCGCACCGACCCGCAGCGGCAGACCGCCGTCCGTGACAGCAGAGGAGCGACCCGACGTGAGCCCCGCAGGCCCCGGCGAACCGCGACTCGCGACGGCGACCGGCACGCCCCCCGCCAGCACGTACGACCCGCGATAAGGACCCGGAGGATCCCCCGATGCGCATCCTGCACACCTCCGACTGGCATGTCGGCAAGGTGCTCAAGGGCCGCTCCCGGATCGGCGAGCAGATCGCGGCGCTGCACGCGGTGGTCCAGGTCGCCAAGGCCGAGCAGCCCGACCTGGTCATCGTCGCCGGTGACCTGTTCGACGTCGCGGCGCCGTCGCCGGAGGCGACCAAGGTGGTGACCCGGGCGCTGAGCGCGCTGCGCGCCACCGGCGCCGAGGTGCTCGCGATCGCGGGCAACCACGACAACGGCGCGGCCCTGGACGCGCTGCGCACCTGGGCCGATGCGGCCGGGATCATCCTGCGCGGCCGGGTCAGCGAGCACCCGGCCGATCACATCGTCACCGGCACCACCCGCGGCGGCGAGCGGTGGAGCTGCGTCGCGCTGCCGTTCCTGTCCCAGCGGTACGCCGTGCGCGCGCTGGAGATGTTCGAGCTGACCGAGGCGGAGGCGCAGGCGACGTACGCCGACCACCTGGCGCGGCTGATGTCGCGGCTGGCGGCGGAGGCGTTCACCGATCCGGGCACGGTCAACCTGGTCACCGCGCACCTGACCGTGGTCGGCGGCACGATGGGCGGCGGCGAGCGCGACGCGCACTGCATCCTGGGCTACGCGGTGCCGTCGTCGGTGTTCCCGAGCAACGCGCACTACGTGGCGCTGGGCCACCTGCACCGGGCGCAGCTGCTGCCGGGCGCGTGCCCGGTGCGCTACAGCGGCTCCCCGATCGCGGTGGACTTCGGCGAGGAGGAGAACCGGCCGAGCGTGACCATGGTCGAGGTGACCGCGCAGACCTCGGCGCAGGCGCGTACGGTGCACCTGCCGGCCGCGACGCCGCTGCGTACGCTGCGCGGCACGCTGGACGACCTGGCCGCGCAGGCGGAGGCGAACAACGCCGACGACGCCTGGCTGCGGGTGTACGTCGGCGAGCCGCCCCGGGCCGGGCTGCGCGAGCAGGTGCAGGAGCTCTACCCCCGGGCGCTGGAGATCCGGGTGGACCCGTCGGTGCTGCCGGACGCGGCGACCCGCGCCGCGCGCCCGCAGCGCACCGGCAGAAGTGCGCCGGAGCTGTTCGGCGACTACCTGACCCATCGCGGGCATGACGACGCCGCGACCAAGACGCTGTTCGAGCGGCTCTACCAGGAGGTGTCCGGCTAGTGCGTCCCCTGCGACTGGATCTGCGCGGCTTCACCGTGTTCCGGGAGCCGACCACGGTCGACCTCACCGACTGCGACTTCTTCGCCCTGGTCGGGCCGACCGGCTCGGGCAAGTCGACCCTGCTGGACGCGATCTGCTTCGCGCTCTACGGCACCGCGCCGCGCTGGGGCGGCGGCCGCAGCGTCGCGCACGCGCTGGCCCCGTCGGCCTCCGAGGCGGCGGTGCGGCTGATCTTCGAGGCCGGGGGCACCCGGTACGCGGCCACGCGCGTGGTCCGCCGCGACGGCAAGGGCCGCGTGGCGACCCGGGCCGCGGGCCTGCAGGCGCTCACCCCGGGCTTCGACGCGTCCGTGCTGGACGGTGACGAGCTGCTGGAGGAGCTGGGCGAGGCGCTGGCGGGCACGCCCAGCGAGCTGGACCACGCCGTCGCGGACGTGGTGGGCCTGCCGTACGACCAGTTCGTCAAGTGCGTGGTGCTGCCGCAGGGCGAGTTCGCCGCGTTCCTGCACGCCCGGCCCGCCGAGCGGCAGGAGATCCTGGTCCGGCTGCTCGGCCTGGACGTGTACGAGAAGATCCGCGAGCGGGCCACGGCCCTGGTCACCGAGGCCAACGGCAAGCTGGCCGCGACCGAGCCGGTGCTGGCGGAGCTGACCGCGGCCGCCTCCGACGAGGCGATCGAGGCCGCCGAGCGCCGCGTGGAGCGGGTCCGGACGCTGGCCGCCGACGTGGACGCGGCGCTGCCGGAGCTGGTCGACGCGCAACGGCGGGCCGAGCAGGTGGCCGCCGACGCGTCCGCCGCCGAGCAGCGGCTGCGCGTGCTGACCGCGGTCGCCGCGCCGGCCGGGGTGGCGACCCTGGCCGAGGCGGCCCGGTCGGCCGCCGCCGCCGCGCAGGACGCCGCGATCGCGGTGGGCACCGCCGAGGAGTCCGAGGAGAAGGTGCGCGCACAGCTCGACGCCGCCGCCGACCCGACGGTGCTGCGCAGCCTGCTGGAGGCGCATGCCGAGTCGGCGCGGCTGGGCTCGCAGCTGTCCGAGCTGGACGCCGCCGCGACGCAGGCCGAGCAGCAGCACGAGTCCGCGCTCGGCGCGCAGCAGACCGCGCTGACCCGCGAGCGGCGGGCCGAGACCGCGCTGGCCGAGGCGCAGCAGGCGCTGCTGGCGGCGCAGACCGCCGACCGGGCCGCCTGGCTGCGGCGGGATCTGCAGGCGGGCCACGACTGCCCGGTCTGCACCCAGCCGGTGAGGACCGTCCCGGCGATGCCGGACCAGCCCGCGATGACCGCGGCGAAGAAGGTCGTGGAGCAGGCCGAGAAGGCGCTGGCGCAGACGCGTACCGGCCGGGAGGACCTGGACCGGCGCGTGGCCGACGCCGACCGGCGGCTCACCCGGGCCACCGCGCAGCGCGAGCAGCTCGCGGCCCGCGCCGCCGAGGTCGCCCGGGTGCTGGACGGTGCCGCGCCGGTCCCGGCGCTGCGCGAGCAGCTGTCCATCTCCGAGGCGCTGCGGCGCGAGCTGTCGGAGGCGACGGCGGCGCTGCGGACGGCCCGCGAGCAGCAGCGGCGCGCCGCGTCCGGCGCGCAGCAGGCGCAGGACCGGCTGGCCGCGGGCTGGCGGGCGTTCGACGCGGCCCGCGACAGCGTCGCCGCGCTGACCCCGCCCCCGGCCGACCGCGACGACCTGGCCGCCGCGTGGCGCGCCCTGGACCGCTGGGCACGCGAGCAGGCCGGTGCCGCGCAGGCCGCCCGCGACGGCGAACGTGCCCGGCTCGCCGAGGCCCGCCAGCACGCGGCAGCCCTGGTGGATCGGCTCGACGGCCTGTTCACCGCCGCCGAGCTGCCCCGCCCCGGCGCCGGCGAGCACCAGCGCGCCGCCGCCGTGGCCGTCGAGCGGGCCGCCGCCGCCCGCGACGCGCTGCTGGAGCGGCGCGCGCAGGCCGAGGCGCTGCGGGCGCAGCGGGCCGTGATCGAGACCGACCGGCAGGTGGCCACGGCGCTGGCCACCCACCTGCGGGCCAACAACTTCGAGGCGTGGCTGCTGCAGGAGGCGCTGGACGCGCTGGTCGACGGCGCGTCGTCGATCCTGCGCGAGCTGTCCAACGGGCAGTACGACCTGATCCACGAGGACCGCGAGTTCTTCGTGGTGGACCACCACGACGCCGGGCTGCGGCGTACGGTGCGGACGCTGTCGGGCGGCGAGACGTTCCAGGCGTCGCTGGCGCTGGCGCTCGCGCTGGCCGACCAGCTCGGCGGCCTGTCGCCGACGGCGAGCCTGGAGTCCATCATGCTCGACGAGGGTTTCGGCACTTTGGACGCGTCCACCCTGGACACGGTCGCCGCGACGCTGGAGAACCTGGCCGCCACCGGCGACCGGATGGTGGGCGTGGTGACGCACGTCCAGGCCCTGGCCGAGCGCATCCCGGTGCGCTTCGAGATCACCAAGGACGCCCGCACCGCCCGCGTGGAGCGGCTCGGATAGACGAGGGCTGGTAAGAAGATCTCATGAAGTTCCATGTGGACGCCTGGGATCCCGGCTTCGGAGCCAGCATCGAGGGCTCCGACCGCGGACCGGCCGAGGCGAGCAGCGCCAAGCTCGACGCCGAGATCGAGCTGCCCTCGGCGTCCTGGCGACCCCTGGACACCCCACCGGGCGTGCGCGCACCCGACGTGGTGCTGCTCGTCGACGGCGTACGCCGCACCGACGCGCGGCTGTGGATCGAGGACCACGACGGCGCCACCCGCCCCGGCCTGGCCAGCTCGTACGCCGCCGGCGTGGTGCGCTGCGAGCGCTCCACCGGGGCCACCGTCACCGGCGTGAAGGTGGAGCGCACCCTGTTCACGGCGGCGGAGCGCCCCTCCGATGTGGACGCCGGTCAGGCGGCCCGGTACCGCGCCGAGACCGTGCTCAACGCCGACGAGAAGGACCTGTCCAACCGCCTGCAGGGAGCGCTGACCGAGCTGGAGATCGAAGTCTCCCGCCAGCTGCGCGAGGACGGCGACCTGCTCATCGTGGACGGCCCACTGCGCAGCCGCGACGCGTTGCCGCGCACCCTCGGTTACATCAAGACCCAGCAGAAGCAGTACCTGCCCGAGCGCCTGATCGGCGTGGTCGCGGCGCTGCAGGCCGGGCAGCGCACGCCGCTGTTCCGGATCACCGGCGTCTACGAGCGGCTCACCTGGTACCTGCGCCTGCCGCACGGCGGCAGCTCGCCGTGGGCGGGCGTGGTGCGCGTGGAGTGCTCGGCGGAGGTGCCCGAGCATCAGGCGGTCGCGCTGGCCGACCTGTCCACGGCGACGATCCCGCGGTTCGCCTCACTGCCCTACAAGGACCCCCGCGCCCCGCAGAACCTGGTCCCCATCGCCGGCCTGGAGAAGAAGCTCCGCCACCTGCTCGGCGACGGCAAGCTCCTGCACCGCGCCCTCGCCCTGGCCGCCCACCGCACCGCAGCCTGACCCGCTGCCCACCCACGAGCGCCAGCCCCGTGCGGCTGGGCTGGGCTGGGCTGGGCTGGGCTGGGCTGGGCTGGGCTGGGCTGGGCTGCGGCGATGATCGCGATTTCGTGCCCAGAAGTGCAGTGCCACTCCACTTCCCGACACGAACCTGCGATCTCCTTGGCAGGACGCACCCCACCACCGCCAAGATCGCGTCGATGTTGCGCGAACTGTTAGGGATATGCCCGATTTAGGCGTGTCGCCCCACAGTTCGCGCAAGATCGGCGCGGAGATCGGCGCGGCGGTGGGTGGGAGGTCGGGTCGCGGGCCGGATGAGAGGGCTCGGGGGCTGAGGGATCGCGCGGTCATGGGGTCAGGCGTTCCTTAACTTTGCCTGAAATGCGGGAGTGGGCAGGTGGCGAGGGGTCTGTGGGTCATTGATCGGCGTGGACGTGAGGCGTAAGTTCATCTCTTAGTTAAGTTTCCTTATCGGAACACTTCGTTAGAGAGGTGAACCGCATGCGCGCCGCTTCCCGCGCTGCCATCGCCACCACCCTGCTGGCCGTCGTGCCCACGCTCGCCGTCATCGCCCTGACCGGGACCGCGTCGAGCCACGGCACCATGACCACCCCCGCCAGCCGGGTCTACCAGTGCTACCTGCAGGGCCCGGAGTCGCCGGACACCCCGGCCTGCCAGGCCGTCGTCGCCCTCGGCGGCACCCAGCCGCTCTACGACTGGAACGAGGTGAACATCGCCAACGCCGCCGGGCAGCACCGCAGCATCATCCCCGACGGCAAGCTGTGCAGCGCCGGGCGCAGCAAGTACGCCGGGCTCGACCTGGGCCGCAGCGACTGGCCGACCACCACGCTGCCCGCGTCCGGGTCGTACACCTTCCGCATCCGCGCCACCGCCCCGCACCTGGGCAACTGGCAGCTCTACATCACCCGGCCGGGCTACAACCCGGTCACCCCGCTGCGCTGGAGCGACCTCGAGGCCAGCCCGTTCCTGAACGTCACCAACCCGGCGGTCGCCGACGGCTACTACAGCCTCACCGGCACCATCCCGGCCGGGCACGCCGGACGCCACCTGATCTACATGATCTGGCAACGCTCGGACAGCCCCGAGGCGTTCTACTCCTGCGCCGACGTGGTGATCGGCGGCACCGTCCCGTCGCCGTCCGCCTCCCCCAGCGCGTCGCCCAGCGCCTCGCCGTCACCCAGCACCTCGCCGAGCGCGTCGCCCAGCGCCTCACCGAGCAGGCCCCCGTCGCCGTCGGCCAGCCCGTCGGCCAGCCCCACCGGCAACACCCCGGCCTGGGCACCGAACGTCAGCTACGCCGTCGGCGCCCGCGTCACGTACAACGGCAAGGTCTACACCTGCCGTCAGGCGCACACCTCGCTCACCGGCTGGGAGCCGGCGACGACCCCCGCGCTGTGGCTGGCCGTCTGAGCGTGGCAGATTCGATGCCGTGACCGAGCGACACGAGCTGCCCGAGCGATACGACATCGCCTCGACGCTCGGGCAGCTCAGCCTCGGCCGGCACGACCCCTGCTCGCGCTGGATCGACGGCGTGTACTGGATGGCTGCCCGGACCCCCCAGGGTCCGGGCAGCCTCGCCCTGCGGTCCGCGGGCGGCCACCTGCACGTCGAGGCGTACGGCGAGGGCGCGGGCTGGCTGGCCGAGCGGGCCGACGCGATCGCGGGGCTGCGCGACGACGTCACCGGCTTCGCCGAGCTGGCCACGGCGCACCCGTTCGTCGCCCGGCTCGCCCGCGAGCACGCCGGGCTGCGCCTGCCCGCCACCGGCCTGGCCTTCCCCCGGCTGCTGCGGGCGGTGTGCGAGCAGAAGGTCACCGGCACCGAGGCCTACCGCGCGTACTCCGCGATCGTGCGCAAGCTCGGCAGCAAGGCCCCCGGCCCCGCCGAACGGCTGTGGCTGCCACCGGACCCGGAGGTCGTCGCGGCCACGCCGTACTACGAGTACCACCCGCTGGGCCTGGAGCAGCGCCGCGCCGACACGCTGCGCCGGGTCGCCGCCCAGGCCGCCCGGCTGGAACGCCGCCCCGACAGCGCCAGCCTCACCGCCCACCTGCTCACCATCCGCGGCATCGGCCCGTGGACCGCCGCCGAGACCGCCGCCGTCGTCTTCGGCGACCCCGACGCCGTCAGCGTCGGCGACTTCCACCTGCCCAACTTCGTCTGCTACGCCCTCGCGGGCGAACCCCGGGGCACCGACGCCCGCATGCTCGAACTGCTGGCCCCCTTCACCGGCCACCGCGGCCGCGTCTGCCACCTCATCGAACTCTCCGGCCTGGGCGCCCCCAAATACGGCCCCCGCATGCCCATCCGCACCTTCCGCACCTACTGACCCCC
>NZ_JBFAOU010000210.1:0-12913 GCF_040675365.1 Catellatospora sp. NPDC049609
GATCTTGCGCGAACTGTTGGGGATATGCCCGGAAGGGGCGTGTCGTCCCCACAGTTCGCGCAAGATCGACGCGGCAGTGGTGGGTGGGCCGGGGGGCGGGGGTCAGGGGGTGAGGAGGGTGCGGGCTTGGGCGGGGCCTACGGCCAGCAGGAGGGTGGGGAGGCGGGGGCCGGTGTCGCGGCCTACCAGGAGGTGGTAGAGGAGCGCGAAGAACTCGCGCTGGGCGACCTTGAGCTCGGGGGTGGGCTTGACGTCCATGGGCAGGCCGAGGCGCTGCTTGGGGACGCCGTAGACCAGGGTGGTCAGGCCTTCGAGGGACCAGTGGTCGTCGAGGCCGGCCAGGAGCAGGCGCAGGCTCTCGCGCTCGGTGTCGTCGAGCTTGGCGAGCAGAGTGGTGTCCGGCTCGGTGAGGACGCGGGTGCGCTGGTCGGCGGGGACCTGCGTGGTGATCCAGTGCTGGGCGCGGTCCAGCCGCGGGCGGGTCTCGTCGAGCGAGGCCACCGGGTCGGCCGGGTCCAGGTCGCGCAGGATGCGCAGGGTCTGCTGCGGGTCGCCGGTGGTGATGTCGACGATCGAGGCGAGCGTCCGGTACGGCAGCGGGTGCGGCGTGGTCGGCAGCGGCCCGGCGGCGGTGCCGACGGCCCGGCTGTACGCGGCGGCGTCGGCGGCGTTCGCCGTGCCCTCGACCACCTTGCGGCCCAGGGTGTCCCACTCGTCGTACAGGCGCTGGATCTCCTGGTCGAAGGCGATCTTGAAGGCCTGGTTGGGGCGGCGGCGGGCGTAGAGCCAGCGCAGCAGCGGCGGCTCCATGATCTGCAGCGCGTCGCCCGGCGTCGGCACCCCACCGCGCGAGCTGCTCATCTTCGCCATGCCGGAGATGCCGACGAAGGCGTACATCGGGCCGATCGGCTGCTGCCCGCCGAAGATCTCGCCCACCAACTGCCCGCCGACCTGGAACGACGAGCCGGGGGAGGAGTGGTCGACGCCGCTGGGCTCGAAGACGACGCCCTCGTACGCCCAGCGCATCGGCCAGTCGACCTTCCACACCAGCTTGCCCCGGTCGTGCTCGGACAGCCGGACCGTCTCGCCGTGCCCGCACTGGCAGGTGTAGGTCAGCTCGGTGGTGTCGTCGTCGTACGCCACGACGGTGGTCAGGTCCCGCTCGCAGACCGAGCAGTACGGCTTGTACGGGTAGTAGCCCGCCGCACCGGTGCCGTCGTCCTCGCTCGCCGCGCCCGAGCCCTCGGCGGCCTCCTGCGCGGCGGCCGCCTCCTCCTCGTCCAGCTTGCCCTGCTGCGGGGCGCCGGAGGCGGTGCGGCCCTTGGTGCGGTAGCGGTCCAGCACCGCGTCGATCTTGGCGCGCTCCCGCATGGCCAGCAGGATCTGCTCCCGGTACGCCCCCGAGGTGTACATCTGCGTCTGGCTGATGCCCCGGTATGCCACACCCAGCTGCGCGAGCGACTCGATCATCGCGGCCTTGTAGTGCTCCGCCCAGTTCGGGTACGCGCTGCCGGGCGGGGCCGGCACCGAGGTCAGCGGCTTGCCGATGTGCTCGGCCCAGGACGGGTCGATGCCCGCCGGCACCTTGCGATAGCGGTCGTAGTCGTCCCAGCTGATGATGTGCACGACCTCGTGCCCGCGCCGCCGGATCTCGTCGGCGACCAGGTGCGGGGTCATCACCTCGCGCAGGTTGCCCAGGTGGATCGGGCCGGACGGGCTCAGTCCCGACGCGCAGACGATCGGTTTGCCCGGAGCGCGACGCTCTGCCTCGGCGATGACCTCGTCAGCGAAGCGGGAGACCCAGTCGGCCTCCGGGGTTGCGGCCACGATCGGCACGTCCTTCCATGAGAAAGCGAACGCCCCCATTCTCCCGGATCGGTCGACCCGGTTTCGCGACGCCCCTCCCCGCCCCGCGCGCACTTCTCATGATCACCCGACTTGCCAGGCACCTGTACGTATCTTGAGCGCGCTTTCGCCCACCTGCCAGGCGAGTCCGACGATCTTCGGGCAGGGGCGGGGTCAGACGAGGGCGTGGGAGGGCAGGACGACGGAGGCGGCGATGCCGCGGTCGCCGGCCGGCTCCAGCTCGACGCGGATCTCGTGGCGCTGGGCGAGGCGGCTGACCACCTCGATGCCCATCTGGCGCACCGTCGCGGCGGTGACGGGGCTGGGGTGGGACAGCCGCTGGTTCAGCTCGCGCAGGCGCTGCGCGCCCATGCCGATGCCCCGGTCCTCGATCAGCAGCACCGCGCGGTCGGCGACCTTGCGGGCCTCCACCAGGATGGTGCTGTCCGGCGGGGAGAACGCGGCCGCGTTGTCGAACAGCTCGGCCAGCAGATGCACCAGGTCGTTGACCACCGGCGCGGCCACCATCAGGCTCTCGTCGATCACGCCGAACTCGACCCGGCGGTAGTCCTCGACCTCGGACCGGGCGCCGTGCAGCACCTCGACCAGGGAGACCGGGTCGCGCCGGATCCGGGCCGACTCCCCGCCCGCGAGCACCAGCAGGCTCTCGTCGTTGCGCCGCATCCGGATGGCGAGGAAGTCCAGCTCGAAGACGTCCTTCAGACGGTCGGCGTCCGGGTCGACCTGCTCCATCCGGTCCAGGCAGCTGATCAGCCGGTCCACCATCGCCTGCGAGCGGCGGGACAGGTGGAAGAGCATGTCGATGGTCTCGTCCTCCCCCTGGGAGGGGTCGGTTGAGCTCATCATGGAGACCACTTCCTGTGACCCGGCTTTCTGCTGTCCGGCGCTACGGCCAATCACATATATCAGCAGTGGGCCGTTCTGGCGAGACTCAATCATGTTTCCGGCTCGCCGTTGGCACGAGGCGTGACAGGCTGCGCCCTGAACGGCGGGAAGATCCGGCTTCCGGTCGACAAAGACGTCGCGGGGTACGACGCTGGGACCATGGTTGCCGTGCCAGACCGCCATCGCGTACGCGCCGTGCTGCTCGACGGGGACGACGTGATCCTCTTCGAACGGACCCGTCCGAGCGTGCCGCGGTACTGGTCGACGCCGGGCGGCGGGGTGGAGCCCGGCGACGCGGGCCTGCTCGCCGCGCTGCACCGGGAGCTGGACGAGGAGCTGCGGGCCGTGGTGACGCCGCCGGTGCCGCTCACCTTCGTCGACGCGCGCCGCGAGGACGGCAGCTGGCAGCGCCACCACCTGTTCGCCTGCCGGCTGGTCTCGATGGACTTCGCCGCCCGGTACGGCCACGAGTTCACCGACCCGGCGAAGGGCACCTACGACGTGGTGCGGGTGCCGTTCACGGCCGAGACGATCGGCGAGCTGAACATGCAGCCCGAGGGCGTCGCGCGCTACCTGCGCATGGCCATCGACCAGGTGTGGCAGGCCGCGCAGGACGGCCGCGCGGCGTACAGCGTGTGCTTCGCGACGGACACCTCCGGCCCGGCGCTGCGGCAGGCGCTGCACGAGGCGTACGGGATCGACCCCGCCGACGTCTTCGTCGGCACGGCCGAGGAGCTGATGAGCGCGGCCGACGTCCGCGCCACCGTGTGGATCAACCCGGACGCCGGTGACCCGTCGTACGGCTGCGAGCTGAGCGCCGGGGACTCGCTGGCCCGCGCGACCGGCATCAGCGAGCTCGAACTGGCCACCCGCCTGTGCCGCCTCACCGGCACCACCGCCCTGGTCGCCGACGGCCCCCAGCACAGCTGGCTCGTCGCCGCCGACGGCGACTACCAGCACTCCCACGCCCTGCACTGGTAGGAAAGGAAGGGCACCTTCTTAACGCCAGGCGTAGAGGAAGGGCACCTTCTTAACCTCACGGGCGGGCCTGCGCAGGCGTGGCGCCCGGCGAGGCACGCGAACAACGTGGGACGGCGGCCGGGGCGTATGCGCGGCCGGGGCGGGTCAGGTCAGGATGCGGTGCGGGCCGGCGTACACGTTCATGGTCTGGCCCCGCAGGAAGCCGACCAGGGTCATGCCCGCCTCGTCGGCGAGGTCCACGGCCAGGGTGCTGGGCGCGGAGACCGCGGCCAGCACGCTGATCCCGGCCATCCACGCCTTCTGGGTCAGCTCGAAGCTGGCCCGGCCCGAGACCAGCAGGATGTGGCCGGCCAGCGGCAGCCGCCCGGCCTGCAGCTGCATCCCGATCAGCTTGTCGACGGCGTTGTGCCGGCCGACGTCCTCGCGGACCGCGACCAGCTCGCCGGCCGCGGTGAACAGCCCGGCCGCGTGCAGGCCGCCGGTGCGTTCGAAGGTGCGCTGCGCGGCCCGGAGCCGGTCCGGCAGAGCGGTCAGGGTGCGCGCGTCGACGGTCACCGGGTCGGCGGCGACGTCGAACCGCGACCGGGTACGGATCGCGTCGATGCTGGCCTTGCCGCACACCCCGCAGGACGAGGTGGTGTAGAAGTTGCGCTCGACCCCGGCGCCCGGCGGCGGGACGTGATCGGCCAGCACGACGTCCACCACGTTGTAGGTGTTGGCGGCGGGTGACCCGGCCACGGCGTCCCGACCGAAGGCCACGTCGGCCGGGCCTACGGAGCCCGAGCCTGCCGAGCTGACGCCTGCCGAACCCGCGCCTGCCGAACCCGCGCCAGCCGAACCCGCGCCAGCCGAGCCTGCGAGGTTAAGAAGGTGCCCTTCCTCTACGCCTGGCGTTAAGAAGGTGCCCTTCCTTTCCTGTTGGCCGGCGCAGAGCTGGGCGGTGAGGACGTCGGTGGGGGAGGTGATGACGCCTTCGGTGAGCAGGAAGCCGAGGGCGAGGTCGAGCTCCTCACCGGGGGTGCGCATGGTGACGGCGAGCGGCGGGCGGGGGCCGCGGCGGTGGCCGACGCGGATCTCCAGGGGTTCCTCGGCGGTGAGGGTGTCCTGTCGGCGCAGCGGTGCGGGCCCGCCGAGGTCGATGCGGGTCACCTGCCGCCGGGAGCTAGCGGTGCCCATCAGGCCGGCTGCAGCCGCACGATGATCTGCTTCGAGGTCGGCGTGTTCGAGCCGGCGGCCGTCGAGTCCAGTGGGACGAGCACGTTCGCCTCGGGGAAGTAGGTCGCGGCGCAGCCGCGCACGGTCGGGTACGCGATCACCCGGAACGCCGGGGCCCGCCGCTCGCCGTCGGACCACTCCGAGATCAGGTCCACCATGGTGCCGTCGGCGATGCCGAGCGCGGCCAGGTCGTCGGGGTTGACGAAGACCACCCGGCGGCCCGCCTTGACGCCCCGGTAGCGGTCGTCCAGGCCGTAGATCGTGGTGTTGTACTGGTCGTGGCTGCGTACGGTCTGCAGCAGCAGGCGGCCCTCGGGGACCTCGAGCAGCTGGATCGGGCTGGCGGTGAACCGGGCCTTCCCGTCGGCGGTGGGGAAGCTGCGGCTGTCGCGCGGCGGGTGCGGCAGGGTGAACCCGGCGGGCGTGCGCACCTTCGCCTCGAAGTCGGTGAAGCCGGGCACGGTCTGCTCGATCAGCGCCCGGATCGACCGGTAGTCCTGCGGGTACGACTCCCACGGGATGGTCGAGTCGGGCAGCACGGCGCGGGCCAGACCGCACACGATCGACACCTCGGAGCGCAGCATCGGCGAGGCCGGGACGAGGCGGCCCTGCGAGGCGTGCACGTTCGACATCGAGTCCTCGACGGTGACGAACTGCTCGCCGGCGGCCTGCAGGTCCCGCTCGGTGCGGCCGAGGCAGGGCAGGATCAGCACGGTCTGCTCGGCGGAGGTGACCACGTGCGAGCGGTTGAGCTTGGTGGACACGTGCGCGGTGAGCGTGCAGGAGCGCATCGCGGCCTCGGTGACGTCGGTGTCGGGGGTGGCCGCGGCGAAGTTGCCGCCGACCGCCACGAACACCTTGGCGTGGCCGTCGCGCATGGCCCGGATCGCCTCGACGGTGTCGTACCCCCGCCTGGTCGGCATGCGGAGATCGAGCCGCTCGCCCAGCCCGGCCAGCCACGTGGGCGGCTCGTGCCAGATGCCCATGGTGCGGTCGCCCTGCACGTTGGAGTGGCCGCGCACCGGGCACAGGCCCGCGCCCGGCTTGCCGATCATGCCGCGCAGCAGCTGCACGTTCACGATCTCCTGGATGGTGGCGACGGCGTCGCGGCCCTGGGTCAGCCCCATGGCCCAGCAGACCACGGTCGCCTCGGAGTCGGCGAACAGGCGCGCCGCGGCCTCGATCTCGTCGGCGGAAAGACCGGTCGCCCGCGCCACCAGCTCCGCGTCGAGCTGGCGGATCCCGTCGGCATAGCCCTCGAAGCCCGCGGTGTATGCCGTGACGAACGCCTCGTCCACGGCTCCCCACTCGATCAGCAGCGCGCCGATCGCCTGGAACAGGGCCAGGTCGCCGCCGACCCGGACCGGCAGGTGCAGGTCGGCCAGCGGCGTGCCGGAGCCGACCAGGCCGGACGCCTTCTGCGGGTTCTTGAACCGGATCAGCCCGGCCTCGGGCAGCGGGTTGATCGAGATGATCTTCGCGCCGCGCTGCTTGGCCCGCTCCAGCGCGGTGAGCATGCGCGGGTGGTTGGTGCCCGGGTTCTGGCCGACGACCACGATCAGCTTCGCGTCGTGCACGTCGTCGAGGGTGACCGAGCCCTTGCCCATGCCGATGGTCGCGCCCAGCGCCACGCCCGACGACTCGTGGCACATGTTGCTGCAGTCGGGCAGGTTGTTCGTGCCGTACGCCCGCGCGAACAGCTGGTACAGGAACGCGGCCTCGTTGGAGGTGCGCCCGGAGGTGTAGAACAGCGCCTGGTCCGGCTCGATCGCCCGCAGGTGCTCGGCGGCCAGCGCGAACGCCTGCTCCCAGCCCAGCGGCCGGAAGTGCGTCGCCCCCGGGTGCTTGACCATCGGCGTGGTCAGCCGGCCCTGCTGGCCCAGCCAGTAGTCGCTCTTGTCGGCCAGCTCGGCGACCGGGTGCGCCGCGAAGAACTCGGGCGTGATCCGGCGCAGCGTCGCCTCCTCGGCCACCGCCTTGGCGCCGTTCTCGCAGAACTCGGCGTGCGCGCGGTGCTCGGGGGAGGGCTCGGGCCAGGCGCACCCGGGGCAGTCGAAGCCGCCCGCCTGGTTCACCTTGAGCAGGGTGAGCGCGGTGCGGCGGACGCCCATCTGGTTCACCGCCGCGGCGAGGCCGTGCCCGACGCCGGGCAGCCCGGCGGCCGCGGCCTTGGGGCCGCGCACGGTGAGATTCCGATCACCCACGTCGTCGCGCGGAGGCTTCTTCGCCATACCTCAAACGATCTCACGTCCAGGTCGCGTTGCCGAGCGGGGCCGGGTCTAACCTGAGGCGTCGCCGGCACCCCGACCGGCGGCATCCCTCTCTGGGGAGGATGATCATGAAGGATTGGATCGCCGGCCTGCTGGCCGTGCTGGGCACCCTGCTCGTCCTGGCCGGCGCCACGGTCACCGTGGTGAAGACCCTCACGCCGGATCAATCGGCTCAGCCCGCCGGCGCCACCACCGGCACCGACCCGCTCGGTGGCACCGCCACCAACGGCAACCGGTTCTCCCGCTGGCTGCACCGCATCAACGCCGCCGACCGGCTCATCGGCTGGGGCGTGATCCTGCTCGCCCTGGGCGCCGTGGCGGCCGGCGCCATCGAGTTCAACCTCGGCGCCTCGGCCGGAACCCGCTAGCTGCAGGCCCTGGATGTGGGACGGTCCGGCGTGGTCTCGCCGGGCCGTCCGCATAGACCATTCGGCGTGCCAGGTGCACCCCGTGGTCCGCGGCCCCTCGCGAAGGATTATTCTGCCTCCGAGGTACGCCTCGAATGATCAATCCGGGTGGCGGCGCGAGAGTGGGGCGCCGCGGCAGCCGGGCCAGCTACAGGAGGCCAGACGTGACCACCGTCGCACCGCAGCCGATCGCGACCCGGCCATACCCCGTGCGCAAGCTCACCAAGGGTTCCGCCATCGCACGGCTGCTGCGCACCACGGACGCGAAGCAGATCGGGATCATGTACATGGTCACCGCCTTCGTGTTCTTCCTGATCGGCGGCCTGATGGCGCTGCTGATGCGGGCCGAGCTGGCGCAGCCGGGCATGCAGTACCTCTCCCCCGAGCAGTACAACCAGCTGTTCACCATGCACGGCACGATCATGCTGCTGTTCTTCGCGACGCCGATCGTGTTCGCGTTCGCGAACTTCGTGGTGCCGATCCAGATCGGCGCGCCCGACGTCTCGTTCCCGCGGCTGAACTCCTTCGCGTACTGGCTGTACCTGTTCGGCGCGAGCCTGGCGACGGCCGGGTTCATCACGCCGGGTGGCGCGGCCGACTTCGGCTGGTTCGCGTACGCGCCGCTGAACGACGCGATCAACTCGCCCGGCGTCGGCGCCGACATGTGGATCGCCGGCCTGGTGCTGTCGGGTCTGGGCACCATCCTCGGCGCGGTCAACATGATCACGACGATCCTGACCCTGCGCGCGCCCGGCATGACGATGTTCCGGATGTCGATCTTCACCTGGAACATCCTCGTCACCAGCCTCCTGGTGATCATGGTCTTCCCGCTGCTGGCCGCCGCCCTGCTGGCGCTGCTGGCCGACCGCCGCCTCGGCGCGCACGTCTTCGACCCCGCCACCGGCGGGCCCATGCTGTGGCAGCACCTCTTCTGGTTCTTCGGCCACCCCGAGGTGTACATCGTCGCGCTGCCGTTCTTCGGCATCATCTCCGAGGTCATCCCGGTCTTCAGCCGCAAGCCGATCTTCGGCTACACCGGTCTGGTCGCCGCGACCCTGCTGATCGCCGCGCTGTCGATGAGCGTGTGGGCGCACCACATGTTCGCCACCGGCCAGGTACTGCTGCCGTTCTTCTCGTTCCTGAGCTTCCTGATCGCCGTACCCACCGGCATGAAGTTCTTCAACTGGATCGGCACCATGTGGCGAGGGCAGATCACCTTCGAGACGCCGATGCTGTTCTCCATCGGCTTCCTCGCGATCTTCCTCTTCGGCGGCCTGTCGGGCGTGCTGCTGGCCAGCCCGCCGATCGACTTCCACGTGTCGGACTCGTACTTCGTCGTCGCGCACTTCCACTATGTGCTCTTCGGCACCATCGTGTTCGCCGTGTACGCCGGCATCTACTTCTGGTTCCCGAAGATGTTCGGCCGGATGCTCGACGAGAAGCTGGGCAAGGTCCACTTCTGGCTCACCGTGATCGGCTTCAACGCCACCTTCCTGGTGCAGCACTGGCTCGGCGCCGAGGGCATGCCCCGCCGGTACGCCGACTACCTGAAGTCCGACGGCTTCACCGAGCTCAACATGATCTCGACGGTCGGCGCGTTCATCCTGGGCGCCTCCACGCTGCCGTTCATCTACAACGTGTGGAAGTCGTACCGGACCGGCCCGGTGGTCACCGTCGACGACCCGTGGGGTCACGGCAACTCCCTGGAGTGGGCGACCAGCTGCCCGCCGCCGCTGCGCAACTTCGACCGGATGCCTCGCATCCGCTCCGAGCGCCCCGCCTTCGACGCCAAGTTCCCCCACCTGGCCGTCTCCACCGGCACCAAGGCCCCGGTCATCGAGGCCCCCAGCTACTCCCACGGCAAGCAGGGCGGCGACCACGAGGTCTAACCCCCACAGCCCACCAGGGGGCCCGGTCCACACGGACCGGGCCCTTTCTCGTGCGTCGATCATGAACTTATGGCCGTGTTCGACGGCGTGTCGCTGCCCTAACTTCATGATCGACGCCGCTCGGTGGGGCCGGAGCCGGTTGGCGGGGTAGCAGGTCGGGCAGGATGGGGGTATGCCGGAGGGGGACACCGTCTGGAACACCGCGAAGATGCTGCGGGACGGGCTGCAGGGCGCGGTGCTGACCGGGTCCGACTTCCGGGTGCCGCAGCTGGCCACCGTGAACCTGGCCGGGTGGAGCGTGGCCGAGTCCGCGTGCCGGGGCAAGCACCTGCTGCTGCGCCTGGTCTCCCCGGAGCAGCGGGCCCTGACCCTGCACTCCCACCTGCGGATGGAGGGCGCCTGGCGGGTGTACGCCCCCGGCGAGCGCTGGACCGGGCGTCCGGCCTTCCTGATCCGGGTGGTGCTGCGCACGCCGAAGGCGGTCGCCGTCGGATACCACCTGCACGAGCTCAAGCTGCTGCCGACGGCGCGGGAGCCGGAGCTGATCGGCCACCTCGGCCCGGACCTGCTCGGCCCCGACTGGGACCCGGACGAGGCGGTGCGCCGGCTGTCCGCCGACCCCGCGCGGCCGATCGCCGAGGCGCTGCTCGACCAGCGCAACCTGGCCGGGATCGGCAACCTCTACAAGTGCGAGCTGCTGTTCCTGCGCGGCGTGTGGCCGTGGACGCCCGTCGGCGACGTGCCGGACCTGCCCGGCATGGCGGCACTCGGGCAGCGCCTGCTGGCCGCGAACCGGGGGCGCTGGACCCAGTCCACGACCGGGTCGCTGCGCCGCGGCGAGACCAGCTACGTGTACGGCCGCCGCGCCCAGCCCTGCCGCCGCTGCGCCGGCCCGATCAGCAAGGACGGCGAGGGGGAGCGCATCACCTACTGGTGCCCCATCTGCCAGCCCGAACCCCGCTGACTCCCGATCCGCCGCGCTCCGCCTTCCCGCCGCGCGGGGTCAGCGGCCGGCCTCCGCGTGCGGTGGAGCGGGCCGCGCGTGCGGCGGTGCGGGCCGCGCGTGCGGCGGGGCGGGCGAAGATCGCTGTCTCGGGTCGGGAAGTGCAGTTACAGCACAGTTTTCGACACGAGACAGCGATCTTCAGCGCGTTGAGGGGGCCGCTGCGACCGTCTCGGCGATGGTGGAGCCCGCGCCGGCGATCGGCGTGGTGGCCGGGGCGCCCGCGCCGGCGAGCCGCCAGAACGGCAGGGCGATCAGCACCAGGAGCACGCCGGCCGCACCCGTGGCCGCGAAAGCCCAGCTGGGGCCGTACCCGTCGATGATCGCGCCGGCGAACGGGGCGCCCGCGGCGACGCCGACGGTCAGCGCGGTGCCGTGCAGGCCCATCGCCTCGCCGCGGGCGCCGGACGGCACCCACTTGCTCAGGGTGTCGATCGACGCCGACAGCGACGGCGCGCACAGCACACCGGCCGGGATCAGCGCGACCAGCAACCACCACCAGCCGCCGCTGACCAGCCCCACCGGGATGGTGAGGGCGGACAGGCCGCCCGCCAGCAGCAGCGGCGAGACGCTGCGGTGCAGCGCGCCGTAGACGAAGCCGCCGATGAGGGAGTACCCGCACCACACGGCGATGACCAGGCCGGTCCAGGAGGTCTGGCCGTCGGCCTTGAGCTTGGCGATCACCGTCAGGTCGGTCGCGGTCAGCACGAAGGTCAGCACGGAGCTGATGGCGAGCAGCGCGAACAGGCGCGGGCGCAGCCATTGGCGGCGCGGCACGGCGGTCTCGCCCGCGGTCTGCTCGGCGGCCGAACGTGTCGGCGGGTTGAGCGCGATCAGGGCGATGCCGGCGGCGACCACGCCGATGCCCGCCGCGTGCATGGTGGGGCGGCTGCCGAACGCGGTGACCGCGGCCACGGCGGCCGCCGGGGCGAGCATGTACGACAGCTCGACCGCCATCGAGTCCAGCGCGAACCCGGGACGGCGCTGGTCGGCGGGCACCAGCGCGGCGAGGCACTGCCGCACCAGGCTGAACACCGGCAGCGCGAGCAACCCGGCGACGAGCGCCCCGGCCAGCAGCGCGTGGTACCCGAGCCGGGGTGCGGCGATCCAGAACAGCGCCTGCGCCACCGTGGTCACGGCGAGCACTGGCCGCAGCCCGTGCCGGTCCATCATGCGCCCGGCCAGCGGCGACCCGATCGCCGTGCCGAGGGTGGAGGCGGTGCCGACGAGCCCCGCCTGCGCGAACCCGAGGTGCAGCGTGTTCACCACATGCAGCGTCAACACGATGCCCGTTGCGATGACCGGCACCCGAGCCAGCAGCCCCACCAGCAGCAACGCGCGTACGCCAGGGAGTCCGAGAATCTTGCGGTAAGGCTCGATGGTCATTGCGGTCTTTACCTCCGGCTGACCATCCTGCCCGAGCACCCCGCCCCCGCGTCAGTGCATATCCGCCCCGCCCAGGTCATCTCGATCACACCGGCCCCGCCAAGATCGCGTCGATCTTGCGTGAAGTGTTGGGGGTATGTCCGAAAAGGGCGTGTCGTCGGCACAGTTCACGCAAGATCGACGCGATCTTGGGCGGGAAAGGCGGCGGCCCGCCGGGAACCCGAGTTCCCGGCGGGCCGCGTCAGGCCTGCTGGATCAGGCGAGGCCGTTCTTGATGGCGGTGATGAGCTCGCCGTTGGTGGTGTCGCCGAAGAGCTCCCAGAAGAAGGCTCCGCCGAGGCTCTGGTTCTTGGCCCAGGTCATCTTGCCCTGGATGGTGGAGGGGGTGTCGTAACCCCACCACTGGCCGCCGCTGAAGCAGTAGGCGGTGCCGCCGACGGTGCCGTTGGCGGGGCACTTGGTCTTGAGGACGTGGTAGTCCTCGTTGCCTGCCTCGTAGGTGCCGGGCGCCGCGCCGGTGGCCGAGCCGCCGGGCGCGGCCTGGGTGACGCCGGTCCAGCCGCGGCCGTAGAAGCCGATGCCGATGAGCAGCTTGCTGGACGGGACGCCCTTGCTCTTCAGCTTGGCGATGGCCGCCTCGGTGCAGAAGCCCGCCTGCGGGATGCCCGCGTAGCAGTTCAGCGGCGAGTGCGGGGCGGTCGGGCCCTGCGCGGCGAAGGCGCCGAAGAAGTCGTACGTCATCGGCATGTACCAGTCGATGTACTGCGCGGCGGCGGCGTAGTCGGTGGCGTCGATCTTGCCGCCGTTGCTGCCGTCCGCGGTGATCGCGGCGGTGACCAGGTTGTTGGCACCGAAGCGGTTGCGCAGCGCCTGCATCAGGTTGCGGAACGCGAGCGGGCCGCTGCTGTCACAGGTGAGGCCGCAGGCGTTCGGGTACTCCCAGTCGATGTCGATGCCGTCGAACACGTCCGCCCAGCGCGGGTCCTCGACCAGGTTGTAGCAGGAGTTGGC
>NZ_JBFAOU010000211.1:0-12912 GCF_040675365.1 Catellatospora sp. NPDC049609
AGGTACTGCGCGCCGCCGCCGCCGGAGTTGACGAGCGACATGTAGTAGTTCCAGTTCCAGTGCGGCCCCGGGTCGGTGTGGTTGTTGCCCGGGATCTCGTTGTGCCCGCGGATGTTGGCGCGGGTCTTCGGGATGCCCCACCGGTTGGCCAGGTGGCGGGACAGGTTCGCCGACGAGCGGTACATCGCATCGGTGAACCAGGCCGGGTTGTCCACGAAGCCCTCGTGCTCGATGCCGAGCGAGTACGGGTTGCCCGACCGCGCGTGGTAGCCGGTGTCCTCGTCGCGCACCATCTGGGTGACCTCGCCGTTGCTGGACTTCACCACGTAGTGCGCGCTCACGCCCGCCGACGGGTTCTGGAACCAGCTGATCGTGCCCGCGTACGAGCCCTGGGTCACGTGGATGACGATGGTGGTGATCGCCGCCGAGCGGCCCGCGCCGTAGTTGGCGGTCGACGCGGGGATCCAGCGCGCGCCCGGGTACTGCGGCACCGGCACGGCAGCCGCCGCGGCACCCTGCGGCGCGGCGGTCGACACCGCTCCGGCGGGCTGCACGGCGGCGAAGCGGCCCAGCTCCGGGCGCACCCGGCTCGGGGCCACGGCCACCACGTCGCGCTCGGTGCGGGCGACGATGCCCTGCTGGAGCAGCGCGTACACGTGGTCGGCGGACAGGCGCGCGGTGGCGTCGCCGCCGGCGCCCGCGTAGGCGGCCACCACCGGATACCAGGCCGCGATCCGGCCGCGGTCCGCGCCGGTGAGGCCCTGCCGGTCGGCGTACGCCCGCAGCACCGCGGCCGCGCCCCGCACGTTGGCCGCGGCGTCGGTCTTCAGGGTCGCGGTGTCCAGGCCGGTCAGCCGCGCCGCGAGCGGCAGGCTCCGGTTGCGGGGGTTGTCGGCCAGGTGCATGACGCCGTAGCCGTTGTCCTGGCTGGGCAGCCCGTCGTGGTCGATCAGCCGGGTCTCGCCGAAGCCGACCGCGACCAGCAGGTCACGGGGCACCTGGTAGGTCTTCGCCGCGGTGGCGAAGGCGGCGTCGAGCCCGGTGGCCGGTGCGGCCGGTGCGCCCGAGGCGGACGCGGGGGCGGCGGCGAGCAGCAGCGCGCCGGTGAGCGCGGCACCGAGCAGGGTCGCTGCCCGGCGGTGCCGTGGGGGATGGGGTTTCACGGGTTCCTCCAGTGCGCGAGGGGTGGTCGCGGGTGGGGTGGAGCCGGTCACAGCGTGGTCTCGCCGTGGAGACCGAAGAAGTCGTGCCACTTCACGCCGCCGGCGAAGCCGCTGCCGGTGGACAGGCCGACGAAGACGTCGTTGGTGGCGCCCTTGGTGAACACGACGGCGTCGTCCCTGCCGTCGCCGTTCACGTCGGCCAGGTACGGGAACTCCCCGCCGAGGCAGAAGAAGTCGTTCCACTTGACCGTGGTGCCGACGAACGAGGTGCCGTTGGACAGCGCGGCGTACACGTCGGCGTCGGCGTTGCAGGTGAACGTGACGATGTCGGCCCTGCCGTCGCCGTTGACGTCGCCGACGCGCGGCAGCTCGGCGCCGACGGCGAACAGGTCGTGCCACTTCTGGCTCGCCCCGAACGACGAGCCGGTGGACAGCGCCACGATCACGTCGGCGGCGCTGGCCGGGCCCTGGGTGAACGTGATCAGGTCGGCCCGGCCGTCGCCGTTGACGTCGGCCACGGCCGGGTACTCCCCGGCGATGGAGAAGTACTCGTGCCACTTCACGCCCGCGCCGAAGGAGGTGCCGGTGGACAGGGCGACATAGACGTCGCCGCGGCCGTCGTGGGTGAAGGTGATGATGTCGTCGCGGCCGTCGCCGTTGACGTCGCCGACCGCGGCGATCTCCGCGCCGGGGGCGAACCAGTCGTGCCACTTGGCGCCGCCGAGGAAGCCGGTGCCGGTGGACAGGGCCACGTACACGTCGGCGCTGCCGCCGCTGTTGTGGGAGCCGTGCGTGAAGGTGATCGCGTCGTCGCGCCCGTCGCCGTTGACGTCGCCGGTCAGCGCCGTCTCACCGCCGACGGAGAAGAAGTCGTTCCACTTCACCGACGTGCCCGCGAACGCGCTGCCGGTGGACGCGGCGACGTACGCGTCGGCCAGGGTGCCCTGGTTGAACGCGACGATGTCGTCGCGGCCCTCGCCGGTGAAGTCGGTCGGCGATCCGGCGTGGATGTCGATGTTGCGCCGCGCCGCCGCGAGCAGGTTGTTGGCGGTGCCGACGACCTGGTCGTACCGGTCGGGGAAGCCCGAGCGCTGCACGCACTGGGCGACCTGGCCGGGGGAGTAGGCGGGGTTGTTGCGGTCGCAGGTGATCGCCCGGCTGAAGTACTGGATGGACGCGTAGACCGGGTCCATGATCTGTTCCGGGGTGCCCCAGCCGTAGTCCCAGCGCTGCTGGAACACGCCGAGGGAGCTCTTGTCGCCGCACGGCAGGTTGTTCATGCGGGACTCGACCCAGCCGGCCTCGAAGCCGGAGAGCATCACCTTGTCGTTCACGTTGAGTGACTTGCCGACCCGGTAGACGATCAGCGTCACGTTGGGGTCGGCGGTGGACGGGATGGAGGTGCAGGCGGCCTGGGCGGGGGTCGCCAGGCCGGCGGAGACGAGTGCGGAGGTGAGCAGAACGGGGGCAGAAAGCATCGCGAGCAGACGTCGCATGACCGCTCCTGGGGATGGGGGAGTGCCCGTCGATCACGGGCAGGCTTGACTCGCCGGTGCTGTTGGACCGGATCTGACCAGCTGTTCAGTGGTCACGTCCGCGGGGCCGACGCGTACGGCCGAGCACGGAATCGTAGGCGGTGAATGGGTGCCCGCGAAATTAGCAACCACTGTGGAGGGTCGTCAAGTAAAGAATCTACATCGAGATATTTCTATCAAGGTGCACTACGCCCACGCGCGTGGCCGCGCGACGGTCAGCGCGCGGCGGGTCGGGCGGAGCTCTCCCGCACCTTCAGCTCGGTACGCAGAGTGACCGTGGACGGCGGGCGGGACGGCTCGGCGATCCGCTCGGCGAGCAGCAGCGCCGCGGTGCGGCCCAGCTCGTAGGTGGGCTGCACGACGGTGCTCAGCGACGGCCGCACCAGGTGCGCCCAGGGGATGTCGTCGAAGCCCACCACGCCGATCCGGTCCGGCACCGGGATGCCCCGGTCGACCAGGCACTCCATCGCGCCCACGGTCATCAGGTTGTTCGCCACGAAGACCGCGTCGGGCGCCTGGCCGCCGTCGAGCAGCGCGGCCATCGCCTGGTAGCCGCCCTCCTGGCGGAAGTCGCCGTAGCGGACCAGGTCGTCGCTCACCGGGTGGCGGTGCGCCCGCAGCGCCTTGGTGTAGCCGCGCAACCGCTGCTGGGCGGTGGGCAGCCGGCGTGGACCGCTGATGCACGCGATCCGCCGGTAGCCCGCCCCGATCAGCTGCTCGACGGCCAGCTCGGCGCCGTGCTCGTTGTCGACCAGCACGCTGTCGACCGCCGCGCCGCGCACCTCGCGGTCGATGGCCACCACCGGGGTGCCTGCCTCGATCAGCCGGTTGACGTTGGCGGGCTTGCCCGTCGAGGAGATGATCACGCCGGCCATCTGCTCGGCCAGGGCCGCCGCGACGTAGCCGGCCTCCTTGGCCGGGTCCTCGTCGCTGTTGCACAGCACCACCGAGTAGCCCGCGCCCTGCGCCACGTCCTCGACGCCGCGCACCATCGAGGTGAAGAACGGGTTGCCGATGTCGGAGATGATCACGGCCCAGATGCTGGTGCGCTGCCGGCGCAGGTTGCGGGCCAGGGCGTTGGGGCGGTAATCCAGCTCCCGCATGGCCTGCTGCACCCGGGCGGTCAGTGCGGCGTCGACGCTCGCGCGCCCGTTGACCACGCGGGACACGGTGGCGGCGGAGACGCCCGCCTGCCGGGCCACGTCGTAGATCGTTGCCATGCGTCCTCGCCTTCGCCGCGCCACCGGGTCCCCGCTGATGCCACCCTGCGGCGGCTGCGACGGCGACGAAGGGCGGCGGGGGCGACTCGGAGCGTAGCAGGAGAAATCGATTCCCTGACGGCTGAAAGTTTTCGCCAGGATCCGGCCCTGTCTTGACGATGAAAAACCATCGATGTAGCTTGCGTCAAGAAATCGATTGCTCGCACCACCCTCGCGATCGGACCGTCGGCATCCGACGTACGAGCGCGGCCCTCCGTCCCCCGGGAGAATGCGATGCGCCCACCTTCCCGCCTCGTGCCGGCCGTGCTCGCGGCCGCACTGCTGGCCGCCGCCGCGGCCACCGCGCCACCCACCGCCCCGGCGGGCAACGCCGGGCTCGTGCCCGTCGCGGCGTCCACGCCGCCGCCGAGCACCTTCTTCGCCACCACCTCGATCGCCTCGCACGCCACCACCCAGGCCAACGGCGACGGCGACCTGTGGGCCAACTGCTGGTCCGACGACGACCACGTCTACACCGCCCACGGCGACGGCCGGGGCTTCGGCGGCACCTTCTCCGACATCGGCGTCAACCGGGTCACCGGCATGCCGGGCTCGCTGGTCGGCACCACGCTGGCCCTGGGCGACCAGGTCGGCCAGGTCTGGACCGCCGACCACACCCGCAAGCCGACCGGCATGGCCTGCGCCGACGGCGCGCTCTACCTGGCCGTGCAGGACCTGGCGCTGGACTTCGACGACGCGCCCGCGGCCACCATCGCCCGCTCCAACGACAAGGGCCGCACCTGGACCTGGAACCGCTCGGCGCCGATGTTCGGCAACGGCGTGTTCACCACGATCATGTTCCTGGACTACGGCAGGAACTACGCCAACGCGATCGACGGCTACGTGTACGCGTACGGCCTGGACCACAACTGGCGCGACTCGTTCGCCAACCGGGTGCCCGATCCGGTCGACGTCTACCTGGGCCGGGTGCCCCGCGCCTCGGTGCAGAACCGGGCCGCCTGGCAGTTCGTGTCCGGCTTCGACGCCGCGGGCAACCCGCAGTGGTCGTCGAACATCAACAGCCGGGTCGCGGTGCTGCACGACGACCGGCGGATCTACCCGGACGTCCACACCGCCGGGCGGGTGCGCAACCTGAGCGTGATCAGCCAGGGCGGCGTGGTCTACAACAAGCCGCTCAACCGCTACCTGTACACCTCGTGGACCGAGTACACCTTCGAGTTCTACGAGTCGCCGACGCCGTGGGGGCCGTGGAAGCCGTTCGCCACCAAGGACTTCGGCGGCTACCCGTGGACCCTGTCCAAGCACGGCGGCTACGCGGCCACCATCCCGTCGAAGTACATCAGCGCCGACGGCCGCTCGGTGTGGCTGCAGTCCAACGTGTGCCCCTGCGGCGGGGGCGGCACCGCCGTCTACACGTACTCGCTGCGGCCGATGACGCTGGTGCCGTACACGCCGACGAGCGCGACGAACCCCTACGACCCGGCCCGCAACCTGGCCCGCGAGCCGGGCACGGTGCCGATCGAGCGCGTCGCGCACTACGGCAACACCCACCTGCTCAACGACGGGGTGCGCAACGTCAGCGAGGACGACTGGAACGACGAGCGCAAACCCGAGAGCTGGTGGGGCTACACCTGGCCGCGCCGGTACGCCATGAACAAGGTCGTGTTCACCTCGGGCGCCTCGTTCGCCGACGGCGGCTGGTTCGCCGCCAACCTGCGGGTGCAGGTGCGCCGCAACCACCAGTGGGCCGACGTGCGCGGGCTGAAGATCGCCCCGCTGTACCCGAACAACAACACGGCGGTGCCGTACAGGACGTACACGCTGGGCTTCGACCCGGTCGCCGGCGACGGGGTCCGGATCATCGGCGCACCGGGCGGCACCCGCACGTTCACGTCGCTCGCCGAGCTGGAGGTGTACTTCGGCGCGTACGCCGGGATGCCGCTGGGCGGCTCCTCGACCGACCTGACCGGCGACGGCAAGGACGACGCCGTCGTCTTCACCCAGAACGCGCTCGCCGACGTGTACGTGGGCGCCTCCAGCGGCACCTCGTTCAGCGGTGGCGCCAAGTGGCACGACATGTTCTCGCTGCCCGGCGAGACGCCGCTGACCGGCGACTTCAACGGCGACGGCCGCGACGACGTCGTCACCTTCACCCGCGGCACGCTGGGCGACGTCTACGTGGCCCCGTCCACCGGGGCCGGGCTCGGCGCGTCGGCCAAGTGGCACGACTGGTTCGCCCCGGGCGTGGAGACGCCCGCGGTCGGCGACGTCAACGGCGACGGCAGGGACGACATCCTCACGTTCGTGCAGGACGGCAACGGTGACGTGTTCGTGTCGCTGTCCCACGGCTCGTCGTTCGGGGCCGGCGCCAAGTGGCACGAGTTCTTCGCCCCGCCGGGCGAGTTCCCCGCCGTCGGCGACGTCAACGGCGACGGCCGCGACGACATCATCACCTTCACCCAGGGCACCACGGGCGACGTGTACGTGGCCCTGTCCACGGGCTCCGGTTTCGGCCCCGGACTGCTGTGGCACGACTCCTACGCGTGGGGTGGCCAGACGCCCCGGGTCGGCGACGTGAACGGCGACGGGCGGGCCGACGTGGTGGCCTTCGTGCAGGGCTCCGACGATGTGTACGTGGCCCTGTCGACCGGGTCGTCGTTCGGGGCGGCGGCGCTGTGGCAGGGCTCGTTCGCGCCGCTCGGGCAGTTCCCTTACCTGGGCGACGTGAACGGCGACGGCCGGGCCGACGCCGTCGCGTTCTCCAGTGACGGCGAGGCCGACGTGTTCGTGGCGCTGTCCACGGGCACCTCGTTCGGCGCCGCGACCCAGTGGAACGACTTCTTCGGCCTGCCGGGGGAGACGGCGTTCTGAGGTAGACCGCACGCCGAGCAGGGCGGGCCCCGGGGGGTGGCCGCCCTGCTCGGCGCGCTCGCGTCCGCGCAGGTCACCGCCGGATATCGATTGCGCTACTGTCCGATCTGTTCCGTTGGCAGACTCCACGCCAGACGCTTATGTTTCGTAGCCGTAGAAGGTGCAGTCCTGGAAAATTTCGGTCAGGCCGGTGTGCCGGGCCGAGCCGCACCCGCGGCAGCGGCACGGATGCGCTCGGCAAGGCCGGCCACGTCGACCGGGAGGTTCGTGTCGACGCGGTGGACCGTCCCGGCGCCGATCGGCGTGGCGTTGCGGATCCACAGCGCGAAGCGTTCGTGCACGTCCACGACCGTGTCCCGGTGGATGGGGTGCCGGTGCGCGGCGCGGGCGAGGTAGCGCGTTCGCGCCACCTCGTGGTCGACCTCGCACCACACCTCGTGCGTCGTCTCCGGGGCGACGCCCGCCCGTGCCAGCCCGGCGAGGGCCAGGTGGTGGATGTGAGCCAGCCAGGGCGACTCGACGACGGCGCCGGTGGGGGAGTCGGCCAGCAGCGTCCACAGGGTCTCCCCGGCGGCCGTGCCCAGAGCCCGGCTCCACTCCCGGCTGACCTCGCGCGGGAGGTGGTCGGCGAGCGTCTCCTTGACGGCGTCCTTGGCGAGCACCGGCAGCCCCAGTTCCCGACCCAGGGCCCTGGCCAGCGTGGTCTTGCCCGCAGCGGGCAGGCCGTTGACCAGTACGACGAGCATTCGGCCGATGTTACCGGCCACCGGCGCGGCCGTGGGGCGCCGACCGCGCGGCCACCGCTTGTGGCGTGAGGTCGACCCGGCACGCCGCCGGCCGCTGCGGTGGCCCGGCCACGTGCTCGGGTCGAAGCCATCGCGGCGGCGGTGATGCCTAACGTCGGCGCTGCCACCAGCGGCGCTTCACGGGCGGCGCCGGCTCCTCCTCGTCCTGTGCCGCGCGGTCGAGCACGGCCTGCGCCAGCGCACGATCGTCGGCCGTGCAGCCGGGCGTGACCAGCATCAGCTGTGCCAGCGACTCCTCGATGGTGACCAGGCGCTGCGCCGCGACGGCGGCGTCGAGCCGCGCCCGGACCAGACCACGGACCTCCTCGCGCAGCTCGGGCTCCCGGTACGCGGTCGTGACGAGCGCGAACAGCGCCGCGTCGGCGACCCAGTCCTCGACGCCGAGGGCGAGATCGACCAGGACCGCGCGCCGGGTCGAGGTCGCCCAGGGCTCGTCCGCGGCGTGGTGCAGGATGCCGAGGCACACCCACGGCTGCAGGAGCCGGTACCAGTACGTCGGCGTCGACCTGGCCAGGTGCTGCCAGCGCGGCGTGTCCGGCGGCTCCGGCAGGTGCGCGAGCAGCCCGAGCAGGTCGTCGAGGGGCAGCTCGCCGAACGGCTTGGCCTGCACGTAGCCGGACAGCGGCGACGGCCACGGCTCCTCGCCGACCTCGTGCAGCACCCGGATCGCGTCGGCCGACGGCGCGGGCACGGCGGGCAGCGGGTCGGCGCCGTCGTAGCGCCAGACGACGTACCGGCCGGGCAGCCGGACGGGGGCCCGGATGTCCGGTGCCGGGAACGCGGCGACCTCGACGTGCAGCGGACCGGCGACCCGCCGGGCGGCCGTCACGGCGCTGGGCGGCTCCGCGGCGGACAGCCCGGCCGCGGTGATCGTGAGCTGCTCGCCCTGCGCCCGGCGGGAGCCGATCTCGTCGGCCAGGTTGCAGATCGCCTCGCTGGGCATCGGCACCCAGTTGAGCCAGCGCCGTTGCGCACCGGCCATGGCGAACACGATCTCGGTCATCGCACAGGGATGCGGATCGTCCTGCACGGCCACGAGATCCGCCGCGTCGCCGGTGGCACGGAACCGCAGCGCATGCCGCGCCGCGTCGCGGTGCCGGAACTCAGGCTCGTCGGCCAGTCGCCGCAGTTCAGCGTCCACATCATCCGGAAACATGGCGCGCAGCGTAGCAACCGGCGGGGTCCGGCGGGGGGTCCCGCCCGATGACGCCGGCGCGCGACCGTCCGGCCGGGCGCGGCCCTCCGCATTGTTTCGCGGAGGGCCGCGGGTGTGCCGCCCTAGGCGTACGCCCGGATCACGGCTGGAGGCCCGGTCGGGGGAGGTCGGAGCCGGGGGCGAAGCCGTCGTGCCACTTCCAGCCGTTCTGGACGTACCGGGCGCCGTCCGACAGCGACACGTACACGTCCGCCGCGCTGCCGCCGGTGTAGGTGACCACGTCGGCGCGGCCGTCGCCGTCGAAGTCGCCCACGCCGGGCGTCTCCGTGCCGATGGCGAAGTTGTCGTGCCACTTCACACCACTGCCGAAGGCACCGCCCCCGGAGCGGAACACGTACACGTCGGCGGTGCTGCCACGGCTGAACGTGATGACGTCGTCGCGCCCGTCGCCGTCGGCGTCGCCCAGCGTGGGCAGATCCGTGCCGGGCGCGACCTGGTCGTGCCACTGCCACGCGTGCTGCACGAACCGCGACCCGTCCGACAGCGCCGCGAACGCGTCGGCCGAGCTGCCGCGGATGAACGTGACGACGTCGTCGCGGCCGTCACCGTCCACGTCGCCGACGGCGGGCAGCTCGGTGCCGAACCCGAAGTTCTCGTGCCACTTCACACCCGGCCCGAAGGACGAGCCGGTGGACAGCGCGACGTACACGTCGCCGGTGGAGCCGAGCGTGAACGTGAGGATGTCGTCGCGGCCGTCGCCGTTGACGTCGCCCACGGCCGGGGTCTCCGTGCCGATCGCGAACCAGTCGTGCCACTTCACGCCCGCCCCGAACGACGAGCCGTGCGACAGCGCGACGTAGACGTCGCCGCCGGTGCCGCGGGTGAAGGTGGCGATGTCGTCGCGGCCGTCGCCGTCGAAGTCGCCGGTCAGCGGCAGCTCCTGGTCGATGGCGAAGAAGTCGTGCCACTTGGCGCCGTTCGGCACGAACCGGCCGCCGTCGGAGACGGAGGCGTACACGTCGGCGAGGGTGCCCCGGGTGAAGCCGACCGCGTCGTCGCGGCCGTCGCCGTTGACGTCGGTGACGGTGCGCCCGCGCGCCGTGCCGCCGACGGCGGCCGAGGCCGGACCGGCGTTGCCCGCCGCGTCGAGCGCGACCACGCGGTAGTACCAGGTCTGCCCGGCACGCAGCGGGCCGTGCCGGAAACTGGTGCCCGACACCGTCGCGCGCAGGTTGCCCGCGGTGACCGGTACGTCCGCGCTCTGCGACGCGTACACCCGGTACGCCGTCACGCCGACGTTGTCGGCGGGCTCGGACCAGGACAGGCCGAGCGCGTGCACCCGCGATCCGGACAGCTGCACGCCGGTCGGCACGGCCGGGGCGGAGCCGTCCGTGAACGGCGTGACCAGGCTCAGCGCCGTGTAGCGCGCGGCGGTCCAGGCCGGGGCACCCGCCGCCGGGGAGAGGGTTACCGTGATCGTGCTCCTGCCCGCGGTCAGCGCCGGGGGCAGCGCGAACTCGTCGGCCAGCCAGCGCTGCGCGCCGTTGCCGAGCGGCTGGAGCCAGCTGCCCGCCGCGGCGCCGTCGACGGTCACCGCGACCTGCTGGTGGGGCTGCTGCTGGTCGCCGACGCGGCGCAGGCGTACCCCCTGGTTGGTGGGGTCGATCGCGACCCGGAACGAGATCGGGGCGGAGCCCGCGCGGACCGGGCCGGTCACCGTCACGGTGTCGTCGTCGCCCTCGAAGACCGAGGTCAGCGCGGACTGCGCGCCGCCGTCGGTGTACGCGTGCGCCGCCCGGCTCGCCGCGTCGGTGACCACCACAGTGTCGGTGCGCGCCGCCGCGACGGTGGGCTGGGTGTAGAGGAACGCGGTGGAGCTGTACTCGGCGGGCTCGTTGGCGGACGGGCCGTGCTCGACGCCGAAGCGCAGCGCGGTGGTCCAGGCGATCGCATCGCCGATCGTCAGCCGGTACGCCGTGTCGCACTCGTCCGGGCAGGTGCCGGTGCGGCGCAGGTGGCCGGGGTTGCCGGTGAACACGCCGCTGTACTCGCCCCGGTTGAAGTACCAGCCGGACTCGTAGAAGTCCTCGGTGCCCGTGCCGTACCAGGCCGGCGTGGGCGAGCCGTCGACGTGCACGCGCTCGTCGCCCTCCAGGTAGTTGCGGGTGTTGCCGGAGGTGATGTGCCCGCGCATGGTCTGGGTGACGCCGACGAACCGGCCGCGCCCGGACTGGTCGGCCACGAGCCAGTCGGCGCCGTTGACCGTCTCGGCCCGGCGGGAGCGGGTGCTGAAGTGGCCCGCGGTGCCGGTGGCGGCGAGCCGGTCGGTCCACTGCGTGCCGGGTGCGGAGGTGACCTCCGCCTGCACGCCCGACACGGTGCCGCCGGTCGTGTTGGCCAGGGTGATCGTCGCAGAGCCGCGCAGCGGCATCGGCCACCACGAGCTGTACCAGCCGCCCGGTGCGGTGTCCATCGCCGACATCAGCGAGCGCACGTGACGCTCGCCCAGGCCGGAGCCGAAGAACTCGCCGACGGGGGAGTCGACGGTCTGCCGGCCGTCGAACGTGATCCGCAGGCGCAGCCCGTTCAGCACGGCCTCGGTGGCGCTGCCGTCCGGGATGCGCAGCCGCAGCGCGGAGACGGCGCGCGGGCCGGTGAGCGTGGCCAGGGTCGCCGACCCGCCCGCCGGCACGGTCACCGTGGTCGCGGTGGTGCTCGCGCCGGGCTGGGCCGGTTTCGGGTCGCGGGTGCCGGCGGCGCGCAGCAGGGCGACCACGTCGTCGGCCCGGTCGGCGGGGTTGAACGTGCTGATCCCGGTCGCGTCGGCGAACTTCCGGTAGCTCACGTGGTGGAACAGCGGGTTGAACTGGGTGGTGATCCGCATGGACTGCCGGTACGGCATCGGCACCTTGACCGTGACGCCGCCCGAGGTCTGGTCGGCGTTGGTGACCAGCGGATAGCTGAACGGCGCGCCGAGCCCGCCGTTGACCAGGTGCTGCAGGTTCGTGTCGACGACGGTCACGCCGTCGAGCTCGATGCGGATCCAGCCCGTCGCGGACACGTCGCCGCCGTCGCGGGTGAACCAGATCGACTGCACCTCGCCCGGCCCGCGGTCCTCGGCGATGACGCACCCGCCTGACGTGCGCAGGCACGAGTACGCGCCGCTGAAGCCGTCGTCGTTGGAGCCGTCGCGGCCGAAGCTGGAGAACTGTCGGGTCTGCGTACCGGCGGCGAGCTGCGGCAGCTCGTCGAGGCGGCGGTAGACGTCCCAGCCCACGGGCCCCCGGTCGGCGGCGGCGACGCCCGACGCCACCAGCAGCACCCCCACTGTCATGGCAACCCGTCGCATCGCGGCCTCCAGCAATATTGGAAATCGATTGCCGACCAGTTTGGACAGGGCAAGTCAGCAATGTCAATCACTGGTCCACGATGGATTCTCGTTAAATGCCTTGGAACAGCGGCAATCTGCAGCGTCACTGCTCGGTGACTGTCGGCGGCCGTTCACCTGGCATTGACAGGTGTGAGGGTCCGTGGCCAGACTCGGGACATCGATTTCTCCTACCCCGTCCGGCCGCATCCCCCGCGGCCGAGAGGAGCTGCCATGGGCCGCAGAGCCCGCTTCCTGCTGCGCACCCTTCTCGTCTCCGCCCTCGTCGCCGCGGGCGCCACCGTCGTCGCGCCGGTCGCGGCGCACGCGGCGCCGCTGTTCAAGGCACCGTTCCCGTGCGGTCAGCGGTGGACCTACAGCCACCACTCCGCCGAGGTCCGCCAGGCCCTGGACTTCGTACGCTCCGACGGCGGCGTCACCAACGGCACGCCCGTGCTCGCCTCCGCGGCAGGCACGGCGTACCGGTTCTCCCAGCCCAGCGGCGCCGGCGACTACATCGCCATCGAGCACGGCGGCGGCTGGAAGACGTACTACTTCCACCTCAGCGCGTACTCGGTGCCCAACGGCGCGCCGGTCGTCCAGGGCCAGGTGATCGGCCTGACCGGCAGCACGGGCAACTCGTCCGGCCCGCACATCCACTACGAGCAGCTGCTCAACGGCGTGGGCCAGGTCATCGTCATCAACGGCCAGTCGCTGGCGCCGTACCCGGGCTCCTACCACCAGCGGCATCTGGTCAGCGACAACTGCGGGAGCAGCGCGCCGGTGCCGCCTCC
>NZ_JBFAOU010000212.1:0-12854 GCF_040675365.1 Catellatospora sp. NPDC049609
GCACGGGTGGGTGCCGGACGTTGGGGCGGCGCGCGCCGGTCAGGCCGCGATGCCGTCGACCGGGCGGTCGTAGTGGCGGTGCGCCGTGATCGCCTCGCGGACCTCGGTGAGGAAGCCGTCGTCGCCGGTGGCGTCCGCGGCCAGGAACACCACGCCGTCGAGCGCACCGGCCATCGGCTTGCTGGAGACGCCCTCGGCCCGGTCGGAGACCTCGTACACCGGCAGCCGGGCCGCCTCCACCAGGCGGTCCCCGACGCCGAGCACGATCAGCGGCTTGGCGTGCTTGTACGCCTCGGCGACGAAGTGCACCGCGTACCCGTCGCCGACCAGCGCGGTCGCGGCCTCGTCACCGCCGCCGACCGCGACGGCGTCGTACACCACCGACGCCACGGTGTTCATCGCCTTGTCGACGAGCAGCGTGCCCCCGGCTGCCGTGGTCACCTCGCCGTCGACGGGACCGAGCAGGTCCACCACCGCGCCCTCGGCGGTGAGCGCGTCGCGCAGCGACTCCACCCCGACGGCGTCGACGCCGTCGGCGACCAGGACCGCGACCTTGCGGCCGCGTACGCCGGCGCTGCCCGGCAGGCTGGTCTGGCTCAGAGCCGGCGAGATCCGGCCGTGGTTGGGCCGCCCCGGCTCGGGAACGGCGACGCCGATGCCCCCGGCGACCGCCACCGCCAGCGTGTGGTCGATGTTGTTGAGGTGCTCGACCATCCGCTCGCGGATGTGCATGTGCCCGACCTTGCCCAGCTCGAACCGGTACGCCGCGACGATGTGCTCCTTCTCCCAGGCGCTCATGCTGTTCCAGAACAGGGTGGCCTGGCTGTAGTGGTCGGCGAACGTCTCCGACCGCTTGCGCCCCTTGTGCCCGTCGACGAGTTCGCGGTGGTGCACGTAGGTGGTCGCGGTCGGCGCGCCCAGGTCCGCGCCGGGCACGAACGGGCAGCCGCCGCCCAGCGAGTTCGGGTGGTAGTTGGCCTGGCCGAGCGGGATGTCGTCCTGGTGGAAGCCGTCCTGCTGGTGGTTGCGCACCGGCGCCACCGGACGGTTGATCGGGATCTGCGCGAAATTGGGCCCGCCCAGCCGGGTCAGCTGCGTGTCGAGGTAGGAGAACAGCCGGGCGTGCAGCAGCGGGTCGTCGGTGAAGTCGATGCCCGGCACGACGTTGCCGATACAGAACGCGACCTGCTCGGTCTCGGCGAAGAAGTTGTCCGGGTTACGGTCGAGCACCATCCGCCCCACCGGTGTCACCGGCACCGCCTCCTCCGGGACGATCTTCGTGGAGTCGAGCAGGTCGATCTCATCGAAGGCGAACTCGTCGCCCTCGGCGATGAGCTGCAGGCCCAGCTCGTACTCCGGGAACACGCCGGCCTCGATCGACTCCCACAGGTCGCGGCGGTTGAAGTCCGGGTCCTTGCCGGAGATCTTCTGCGCCTCGTCCCACACCAGCGAGTGCACGCCGGCGACCGGCGTCCAGTGGAACTTCACGAAGGTCGAGCGGCCCTCGGCGTTCACCAGCCGGAAGGTGTGCACGCCGAACCCCTGCATGGTGCGGTAGCTGCGCGGCAGCGCCCGGTCCGACATCAGCCAGATCAGGTGGTGCATGGTCTCCGGCTGCAGCGTCACGAAGTCCCAGAACGTGTCGTGGGCCGAGGCGGCCTGCGGCATCTCGTGATGCGGCTCGGGCTTGAGCGCGTGCACCAGGTCGGGGAACTTGATGCCGTCCTGGATGAAGAAGACGGGCATGTTGTTGCCGACCAAGTCGAAGTTGCCCTGCTCGGTGTAGAACTTGGTCGCGAAGCCGCGCACGTCGCGCGGGGTGTCGGTGGACCCCCGCGAGCCCTGCACGGTGGAGAACCGCACGAACACCGGCGTGCGCCTGCCCGGATCGGTCAGGAACGGCGCCACCGTGTACTCGGCCAGCGCGGAGTCGTACGGCTGGAAGTAGCCGTGCGCCGCCGAGCCCCGGGCGTGCACCACTCGCTCCGGTATGCGCTCGTGGTCGAACCGCATGATCTTCTCGCGGAGGTGGAAGTCCTCGAGCAGGCTCGGCCCTCGTGGCCCCGCCCGCAGCGAGTTGTCGGTGTCGTCGACGCCGATGCCCTGGTCGGTGGTCAGCGATGTGCCGGTCTTGTCGACGCGTGCCAGATCCAGCTGCAGTTGCTTGTCGTCCAGCTCGATGCCGGTGTCCTCGTCGGTGCTCATGATCTCTCCCCCGCTGGTTTTCACGGCGGTGCCGTGCGCGGCGGCGCCGCGACCGCCCCGGTCGTACCCACGGTCGCCTGGTAAAACACCTGATCAGCGGGCCCGCGGGCCGGGCTGCGCGGCGGGCCCTTGGCCCGGCGGCGGTTTCCTGCCAGGATCTCGGGCATGGCAGACGGGCAGCACGACCCCTTTTCGCATGACGGCTCCACCGAGGTGGGCGTGCTGGTCTGCCACGGCTTCACCGGCTCGCCGCGCAGCATGCGCCCCTGGGCGCAGCACCTGGTCGAGCAGGGCTGGACGGTGCGGCTGCCGCTGCTGCCCGGCCACGGCACCACCTGGCAGGAGGCCAACACCACCACCTGGCAGGACTGGTACGGCTGCGTCGACGCCGCGTTCGGCGAGCTGCGGGAGCGGTGCGACCAGGTGTTCGTGGTCGGCCTGTCGATGGGCGGGGCGCTGACTCTGCGCCTGGCCGAGCTGCACGGCCCGGACGTGGCGGGGATCGTGCTGGTGAACCCGATCGTCGCGATGCTCCAGCCGCAGACCCGGCTGCTGCCGGTGCTGTCCCGGATGGTCGCGTCGATGCCGGCCATCGGCAACGACATCGCCATGCCGGGCGTGCAGGAGGGGGCGTACGAGCGCACCCCGCTGCGCGCGGCGGCCTCGCTGCGCAGCTTCCTGCGGCTGGTCCGGGCCGACCTGCCGAAGGTGGACCAGCCGATGCGTCTGTTCCACAGCGCCCAGGACCATGTGGTGGAGCCCGAGAACAGCGCGATCGTGCTGCGCGAGGTCAACAGCACCGACGTCGCCGAGATCGTGCTGGCCGACAGCTACCACGTGGCGACCCTCGACTACGACGCCGAGACGATCTTCACTGGCAGCGTCGATTTCATCCGCGGCCTCAGCGAGCAGGCCGATAACGCGTGACAACTGCTGGGTTGTCGGGACAACCCAGCAGTTGTCACGCGCGGCGGCACACCCGCTGAGCCGGCCGCGCGCTCACGTCGCTCCGGAGGCCGGTGGCAGCACGGTGTCGAGGGTCGCGGCCCACTGCCGCAGCACCCGCGCCCGGCGCGCGGAGTCGTCCCGCAGCAGCTCGCCCAGGCCGAGCCCGCGGGCCAGGTCCAGGGTCGCCTGGACGGTCTCGCGCGCGCCCGGGGTCTCCTCGTCGACGCGCAGCAGCTCCACCGCCATCCGGTGCGCGGTGCGGCCCAGCTCGGCCTCCAGCGGGCGGACCTTGTCCCGCAGCGTCTCGTCGACCGCGGCGGCGGTCCACACGTGCAGCGCGGCCCGGAACACCGGTCCGCGGTAGAGCCCGACCAGCACGGTCAGCACCTGCTCGGTGCGGCGGGGGCCGCTGCGCAGCCCGGCGGCGACGGACTCGATCTCCGCGGCGCGCACCTCGGTCATGTGCTCGATCAGGCCGGTGACCAGGTCCTCCCGGGTCGGGAAGTGGTGCTGGGCGGCGCCGCGGGACACCCCGGCCCGCTCCGCCACGACCGCGACCGTCGTGCCGGACCACCCCAGCTCCGCCATGCACTGCACCGAGGCGTCGAGCAGCCGTTGCCGGGTGGCGCGGCTGCGGTCCTGGCGGGGCTCGCGGAGGGGGGTGGTCGGCACGGCGATCACGCTACCGGGCGTCAGTAGGACCGGGGCAGGCCCAGGCTGTGCTGGGCCACGAAGTTGAGGATCATCTCCCGGCTGACCGGGGCGATCCGGCCCAGCCGCGACGCGACCAGCAGCGTGGCCAGGCCGTACTCGGTGGCCAGGCCGTTGCCGCCGTGGGTCTGGATGGCCTGGTCGACGGCCTTGACCGTGGCCTCGCCCGCCGCGTACTTGGCCATGTTCGCGGCCTCCCCGGCCGCCTGGTCGTCGCCGCTGTCGTAGCGGTGCGCCGCCTCGCGGGTCATCAGCCGGGCCAGCTCCACCTCGATGTGGCAGGCCGCGAGCGGATGGCTGATGGCCTGGTGCGCGCCGATCGGGCCGCCCCACACGGTGCGCGTCTTGGCGTAGTCGACGGCGCGCGACAGCGCGTAGCGGGCGATGCCCAGCGCGAACGCCGAGGCCATGATGCGCTCGGGGTTGAGCCCGGCGAACAGCTGCAGCAGGCCCGCGTCCGGATCGCCGACCAGCGCGTCGCCGGGCAGCCGGACCTCGTCGAGGAACAGGTTGTACTGCTTCTCCGGCGCCACCAGCTCCGTCGGGATCTGGGTGGCGGCGAAGCCGGGCGCGTCGGTGGGCACGATGAACAGCACCGGCTTGAGCCGCCCGGTGCGCTCGTCGGCGGTGCGCCCCACGATCAGCACCGCCTCGGCCTGGTCGATGCCGGAGATGTAGGTCTTGCGGCCGGTCAGCACCCACCCGTCGCCGTCACGGGTCGCGGTGGTGGTCAGCTTGTGCGAGTTCGACCCGGCGTCCGGCTCGGTGATCGCGAACGCGAAGATGCGCGTGCCGTCGGCCAGGCCCGGCAGCCAGCGCTGCTTCTGCTCGTCGGTGCCGAACCGGGCGATCACGGTGGCGCAGATCGCCGGGGAGACGACCATCATCAGCAGCGGGCAGCCCGCGGCGCCCAGCTCCTCGCAGACCGCGGCGAGATCGCCGATGCCGCCGCCCCCGCCGCCGTACTCGACGGGCACGTGCACGCCGAGGTAGCCCAGGCGCCCCGCCTCCTGCCACAGCTCGTCGGTCTGCTCGCCGCTGCGCGCGGTGCGCAGGTAGTAGTCGTGGCCGTACTTGCCGGCCAGGTCGAACACGGCGCGGCGCAGGGCCTGGCGCTCGTCGCTCTCCAGCAGGTTCACGGGGTGTCCTCCGGGGTCGGTGGGGTGACCACGGCGAGCACCGCGCCGACCTCGACCTGGCGGCCGGTGGTGACGGGCAGGCTGGTGACGACGCCGTCGGTCGGGGCGGTGATCTCGTGCTGCATCTTCATGGCCTCCAGCCACAGCAGCGGCTGGCCGGCGGTGACCTGGTCGCCCTCGGCGACGGCTATCCGGATGACCGCGCCGGGCAGCGGCGCGAGCAGCGAACCGGTCGTGACCTGTGCCTCGGGCTCGGGGAAGCGCGCCACCGGCCGCAGCGCGACCGGCCCGAGCACCGAGTCGACGCAGACCAGCCCGTCGTACGCGGCCACGTCGAAGGCGTACCGGACCGGCCCTCGCGCCAGCTCCACCCGGGTCGGGGTGACCTCCCCGGCGGTGAGCCCGTCAGCGAGGTGTACGCCGCCGCGGCCGCCCCGGTACGCGACGTCGATCCGCCCGCACGGGGCCTGGTAGGCGCGGGTCTGCGGCGCGGAGGCGACGTTGCGCCAGGCGGCCGGCAGTCCGGTCACGACGGTCGCGGACGCGCGCTCGGCGGCCGAGGCGGCCAGCGCCGCCGCGACGGCGGACAGCCGCTGCGCGTCCTCGCCGGCCAGCGGCCGGGCCAGCTCGTCGAGCCCGTGCCGGTCGAAGAACGCGGTGTCGGTCTCCCCCGCCAGGAACGCCGGATGCCGCAGCACGTTGACCAACAGGTCCCGGTTGGTGACCAGCCCGTGCACCCGCGCCTGCGCCAGCGCGGCGGCCAGCGCCCGCGCCGCCTGCGCCCGCGTCGGCGCCCACGCGATCACCTTCGCCAGCATCGGGTCGTAGTACGACGTCACCACGTCCCCCGAGGTCACGCCACTGTCCACCCGCACCACCACGCCACTCGCGCCCGCCGCCGACCCGGCGGGTGCGCCCTGCGGTTTCGGGGAAACCGCGCTTTCGGCACCCCCGATTCCTGCGGTTTCCCCGAAACCGCGGGCCGAGAGCGGGGTGGGGGTGGTGAATTCGGTGGTGGTGGGGAGGGTGAAGGTGTGGAGAAGGCCGGTCTGGGGGCGCCAGGTGTGGGCGGGGTCCTCGGCGTAGAGGCGGACCTCGATGGCGTGGCCCGACAGCGGGGGCGGGGTGGGCGGGAGGGCGGCGCCCTCGGCGACGTCGAGTTGGAGCGCGACCAGGTCCAGGCCGGTGACCAGCTCGGTGACGGGGTGTTCGACCTGGAGGCGGGTGTTCATCTCCAGGAAGTGGAACGCGCCGTCGGCGCTCGCGAGGAACTCGACGGTGCCCGCGCCGATGTACCCGATCGCGGCCGCGGCGGCGGTGGCCGCGTTCTGCAGGCGCTCGCGCATCGCGGCGTCGACCATCGGTGACGGGGCCTCCTCGACGACCTTCTGGTGGCGGCGCTGGAGGGAGCACTCGCGCTCGCCCAGCGCCCACACCGTGCCGTGCGTGTCAGCCATGACCTGCACCTCGATGTGCCGGCCGGTGGCCAGATACGGCTCGCAGAACACGGTGGGGTCGCCGAACGCGGTCGCCGCCTCGGCGCGCGCGGCCTCGACCTGCTCGGGCAGCTCGGCGAGGGTGCGCACCACCCGCATGCCCCGGCCGCCGCCACCCGCCGACGCCTTGATGAGCACGGGCAGGTCGGCTTCGGTGACGGTGGCCGGGTCGAGCTCGGGCAGCACCGGCACGCCCGCGGCGGCCATCAGCTTCTTCGAGGCGATCTTCGAGCCCATCGCGTCGATGGCGTCCGGCGTCGGGCCGACCCAGGTCAGCCCGGCGTCGATGACCGCCTGCGCGAACGCGGCGTTCTCGGACAGGAAGCCGTAGCCAGGGTGCACCGCGTCGGCGCCCGCCGCCCGCGCCGCCTCGATGATCAGGTCGGCGCGCAGGTACGTCTCGGCGGCGGTGACGCCGGGCAGGCGTACCGCGAGTTCGGCCTCGCGGGTGTGCAGCGCGCGGGCGTCGGCGTCGGAGTAGACGGCGACGGTGGTGATGCCGCGCTCGCGGCAGGTCCGGAACACCCGGCGGGCGATCTCACCCCGGTTGGCGACCAGCAGCCTGGAGATCATCTCGTCACATCCGGAAAACGCCGTAGGGACCCGGGCCCGGGTCGGGCGCGGACTGCACCGCGGACAGGCACATGCCGAGCACGGTGCGGGTGTCGCGGGGGTCGATCACGCCGTCGTCGTAGCCGAGGCCGGACAGCACCATGGGCAGCGACTCGGCCTCGATCTGGTTCTCCACCATGGTCCGTACGACCTGGTCGGCGTCGGAGTCGTAGGGCCGCCCGGCTGCGGCGGCGGACTGCCGCGCCACGATCGACAGCACCCCGGCGAGCTGCGCGCCGCCCATCACCGCCGCCTTCGCCGAGGGCCAGGCGAACAGGAAGCGCGGGTCGTATGCGCGTCCGCACATCCCGTAGTGGCCGGCGCCGTAGGACGCGCCGACGAGGATGGAGATGTGCGGCACGGTGCTGTTCGACACGGCGTTGATCATTGCCGCGCCGTGCTTGATGATGCCGCCCTGCTCGTAGTCCTTGCCGACCATGTAGCCGGTGGTGTTGTGCAGGAACAACAGCGGCGTGCGGGTCTGGTTGGCGAGCTGGATGAACTGGGTCGCCTTCTGCGACTCCGCGCTGAACAGCACGCCGCGCGCGTTGGCGAGGATGCCGACCGGGAAGCCGTGCACGCTGGCCCAGCCGGTGGCGAGGCTCGCCCCGTACTCGGGCTTGAACTCGTCGAAGCGGGAGCCGTCGACCACCCGGGCGATCACCTCGCGCGGGTCGAACGGCACGCGCAGGTCCGGCGGCACGATGCCGAGCAGCTCCTCGGCGTCGAACAGCGGCTCGGCGGCGCCGGGAGCCGGAGCCGCGCCGAGCTTGCGCCAGCGCAGCGACCGGACGATGTCGCGGCCGATGGCGATGGCCTGCACCTCGTCGTCGGCGAGGTGGTCGGCCAGGCCCGACACGCGGGCGTGCATGGCCGCGCCGCCCAGCGACTCCTCGTCGGCGTCCTCCCCCGTGGCCATCTTGACCAGCGGCGGGCCCGCCAGGAACACCTGCGACCGCTCCTTGATCATCACGACGTGGTCGCTCATGCCCGGCACGTACGCCCCGCCCGCGGTGGAGTTGCCGAAGACCAGCGTCACGGTGGGGATGCCCGCCGCGCTCAGCCGGGTCAGGTCGCGGAACAGCCGCCCGCCGGGGATGAAGATGTCCTTCTGGCTCTGCAGGTCCGCCCCGCCCGACTCGACCAGGTTCACCAGCGGCAGCCGGTTCTCCCGGGCGATGTCCATCGCGCGCAGGGTCTTGCGCAGGGTGTACGGGTTGGACGCGCCGCCGCGCACCGTCGGGTCGTTCGCGATGATCATGCACTCGGTGTGCTCGACGACGCCGATCGCGGTGACCACGCTCGCCCCGACCGGGTAGTCGGTGCCGTACGCGGCCAGCGCGGACAGCTCCAGCAGCGGCGAGTCCCGGTCCACCAGCAGCTCGATGCGCTCACGCGGCAGCAGCTTGCCCCGGCCGTGATGGCGCGTGACGTACTTCGGCCCGCCCCCGCCCAGCGCCTTGGCGTGCTCGGCGTCCAGCGCGGCGAGCTTGTCCAGCAGCGACTGCCGGTTGCCGGCGTACGCGGCCGCACCGGTGTCCAGCGTGGAACGGAGGATCACAGCAGCTCCTCGGGGATGTCGACGTACCGGGACCGCAGCCACTCGCCCAGTCCCTTGCCCTGCGGGTCGAAGCGGGTGCCCGCGGAGACGCCGTGGCCGAGCAGCCCGTCGACGACGAAGTTCAGCGCCCGCAGGTTGGGCAGCAGATGCCGCGCGACGGGCAGCCCCGCCGCCTCGGGCAGCAGCCGCACCAGCTCGTCGGCGGTCAGCGTCGCGACCAGCCACGCATAGGCGGCGTCGGACCGCGCCCAGACCCCGATGTTGGCGGTGCCGCCCTTGTCCCCGCTGCGCGCCCCGGCGACCAGCCCGAGCGGCGCCCGCCGTGTGCGGGCCCCGGCCGCCGCCGATCCCGCACCGGCTGCCGGCTCACGGGCAGGCGCGGCGGCGGGCTCGGTGGCGGCTTCGGCGGCGGATGGGGTGGGCGGGATCGGGTGCTCGGTGCCGTCGGGCAGCACGACGGTGTGCGGGACCTGGTCGGCGGGCACCAGCGCCGAGGTGAAGACGCCGAACGGGGTGCCGTCGCCGGGCGGGGCCAGCATGGTGAAGCCGGGGTAGCTCGCGAGCGCCAGCTCGACGGCGGCGCCGCTGAACGCCCGGCCGACGATGCCCGGGTCGGGATCCTTGACCGTGGCGTGCAGCAGCGCGCTCGCCTCCTGCTGCCCGGCCGCGTCGGTGTGGTCGGTGCGGGCCAGCCGCCAGACCAGCTCCCGCGGCGGGCGGCGCAGCCCGGCGGTGAGCTGCTCGCGGGCCAGTGCCGCCTTCGCCTCGACGTCGAGGCCGGTGAGCACGAACGTGACGTCGTTGCGGAACCCGCCGAGCGTGTTCAGGCCGACCTTCAGCGTCGGCGGCGGCGCCTCGCCGCGTACCCCGCTGATCCGGACCCGATCCGGGCCGTCCTCGGTCAGGGTGATGCTGTCCAGCCGGGTCACCGCGTCGGGGCCGAGGTAGCGCGGGGAGTCCACCTCGTACAGCAGCTGCGCGGTGACCGTGCCGGTGTTGACCACGCCGCCGGTGCCGGGGTGCTTGGTGATCACGCTGGAGCCGTCGGCGTACACCTCGGCCAGCGGGAACCCGGGCCGCCCGACGGCGTGCTCGGTGAAGAACGCGTAGTTGCCGCCGGTGGCCTGCGCGCCGCACTCGATGACGTGCCCGGCGGCGACCGCCCCGGCGAGCGCGTCGAAGTCGTCCCGCCGCCAGCCGAAGTGCGCGGCGGCCGGCCCGACGACCAGCGACGCGTCGGTCACCCGCCCGGTGACCACGACGTCCGCGCCCTGGGCCAGGGCGTGCGCGATCCCCCACGCACCGAGGTACGCGTTGGCGGCCAGCGGCTGCCCCAGGCCGAGCTCGTCGGCGCGGCCGAGCAGGTCGTCACCGGTGACGTACGCGATGCGCGGGCTCAGCCCGAGGCGCCCGGCCAGCACGCCGACCGCCTGGGCCAGCCCGGCCGGGTTCAGCCCGCCCGCGTTGGCGACGATCCTCACCCCGCGCTCCAGGGCCGTGCCCAGGCACTGCTCCAGCTGCTTCAGGAACGTCTTGGCGTAGCCGGTCGCCGGGTCCTTCATCCGGTCGCGGGCCAGGATCAGCATGGTCAGCTCGGCGAGGTAGTCGCCGGTCAGCACGTCGACCGGGCCGCCGTCGAGCATCTCGCGCATGGCCGACAGCCGGTCGCCGTAGAACCCGGACACGTTGGCGATCCGCACCGGGGCGCTCACGCCGCCGCCTCGGGCCCGGCCGTGCTGGGCGCCCGGCCGGTGCCGGGTGGGCCGGCGAAGGCCTGGGCGATGTCGAGCCAGCGGTCGGCGTCGGCGCCGTCGGCGCGCAGGGCCAGGTCGGCGCGGTGCCGGCGCTGGGTGACCAGCAGGCAGAAGTCGAGCGCGGGGCCGCTCACCCGCTGCGCGCCCTCCTCCGGGCCCCAGCTCCACACGTCGCCGTCCGGGCCGGTCAGCTCGACCCGGAACGGTGCGATGGGCGCGTCGAAGCCGTTGGCGGCGTACGCGAAGTCGCGGGTGCGCACGCCGAGGTGCGCGATGTGGCGCAGCCGGGCGGTCGGCTCGCGGACGGCGCCGAGGGTGTCGGCGAGGTCCTGCCCGTGCGCCCAGGTCTCCATGATCCGGGCGGTGGCCATGGACGCGGCGCTCATCGGCGGTCCGTACCAGGGCAGCCGGGTGCCCGGCGGCACGGCGCCGAGCGCGGTGCGCAGCGCGGCCCGGCCCTGCCGCCAGCGGCTCAGCAGCTCCGGTGGCGGCAGCACGGCCAGCTCCTGCGCGCCGAGGTCGACGAAGCGCAGCGGGTCGGGCGAGTCCGCCAGCTCCTGCAGCACCCGCTGGAACCCCTCGGGGTCGGTCGCGGCGAGCAGGCTGCGCTCGTCGGTCCACAGCAGATGCGCGATCTGGTGCGCGACGGTCCAGCCCACGGCTGGGGTCGGCGCCGACCACCGGTCCGGTGGCAGGTCCGCGACGAGGCGATCGGCGTCGGCGCTCTCGGCGTCCAGATCGGCCAGCAGTGCCTCGATTTCCGCCATCACGCGCTCCTCCCGCTCGGTTACCACCCTCCCGCCGCCGCAGAAAAAAGTCAAGCGTGCTTGATTTATTTGCGCACAGGGTTGGCACGGTCCGCATATTGACGAGCGCCGTAGCAGTGCTCCCTAATCCTTCGCAAGGAAACGTCGTTTCGATGATGGAAACAGGAGGCATCGTGTCGATCCGCCGCGCCGCCCTCGTCCTGGCCCTCGCCACCTCGCTGCTGACCGCGCCCGCCGCCCCGGCGTCCGCCGCCGACGGGGTGGTCGAGGTCAGCAACACCGTCGACATCCGCTGCGCGTTCTACACGATGCGCGCCAACGCCGACTGGTACTTCCCGTCCGGCACCCCGCGAGGTCTGGTCTACCTCCAGCACGGCTTCTCCCGCAGCAACGGCAACATGCAGGACCTGGCCGAGCACTACGCCGCCGCCGGGTTCCTCGTATTCGCGCCCACCCTGCCGTCGGCGAACCTCTACGGCTGCACCGTGAACAACATCGGCAACAACACCGACTTCCTCAACAACGTCGCCGACCTGCTCGGCAAGGCCACCGACCCGAACGACAAGCTCGGGCGCAGCTTCACCGACGCCCGCACCAGGGCGGGCCGCGCCGGGCTCGCCCTGCCCACCGCCTACGTCCTGTCCGGACACTCGGCGGGCGGCGAGGTCGTCTCCTACGTCGCCAACCGGCTGCGCACCACCTACCCGGCGCAGTTCGCCAAGGTGAGGTCACTGGTGCTGCTCGACCCGGTCAAGTCACCGGTCGGCTCCAGCACCGTCGACGCCTTCCGCGGCCTGCGGACCACCCCGCTGCCGATGTACGCGATCTCGTCGCCGCCGTACCTGGCCAACAGCGACGCCAGCGGCACCGTGGCGCTGACCGGCGAGGTGGCCCGGCCGTTCCTCGGGGTGCGGCTGACCAGCGGCTGCCACTGCGACGCCGAGGGCGCCAGCACCGACGGCCTGTGCACGCTCACCTCGGGCACGCCCCAGGCCAAGAACGTCGCCGCGCTGCAGACCCTGGCCGTGGCCTGGGCCCGCGACGGCGCCGGCGGCACCACGACCGCCGCCTACTACCCCGGCGGCGCCTACTACGACGGCCTGCTCACCGCCGGCACCGTCCAGACCCTGTCCGGCGTGTAACCGGACAACTGCGCGGCCCGGCGCCGGTCGCCGGGTCGCGCGGCTGGTCAGAGCGGCTCGACGTAGTACCAGCGGCCGCCCTCGCGGACGAAACGGCTGTGCTCCTCCAGCACCCCGGGCCGCCCGCCGTCGCGGTAGTGCGCCCGGAACAGCACCGTGCCGTCGGTGTCGAACAAGCTGCCCCGGTCGGTGCCCAGCACCTCCAGCCGCGTGTAGCGCGGCCCGCCGGTCAGGTCCAGCTCGCGGGGCCGGGTCGTCGGGTGCCAGGTGCGCAGCAGGTACGCCGGGTCGCCGAGCGCGAACGCGCTGAACCGCGAGCGCATGAGCTGCTCCGCGGTGGGCGCGTCGGCACCCTGGTGCCAGCGCCCGCAGCACTCGCCGTACGCCTGCCCGGTGCCGCACGGGCAGGCGGCGGGCCGCTGCTCGGGCTTCTTCTGTGGTCGTGCCATGGTCACCATGGTGGACGCAGCCGGGCGACGACGCCGGGCAGGCTCTGCTCGGCGACGTGCAGCGCCCGCT
>NZ_JBFAOU010000213.1:0-12566 GCF_040675365.1 Catellatospora sp. NPDC049609
TCGCTCGTATCGCGCAATGCCACAATATACGTGTTGCGATCGACCGTATCAGCGGGATCGTGCTCGGCTGCGTGCACCGAGGCAGATAGCCCAGATGTGCGGGCGCTTACCACCCACGGGTGGACCCGGTCGGGCAGCCTTCCTCCACTGTTCGGTCATATCGGACGCCAGGCCTCCTTCGGGGGGCTCCCGCTCGCCTACTCTCGCTCGCATGGACCACGGCCCCACCAGCCCGGAACTCGCCCGCCAGGTGCTCGAGCGGTACGCCCGCGCCGTCGGCGACGCCGGACGCGCCGCCGCGGCGTCCGACCCCGGTGTGCTCGCCATGCTCGACCAGGCCACCGCGGCCGTCGGCGACGCGCTCGACCCGGACCGGCGCCCGCCCCTGATCGAGCTCGCCAGCTACGCCGACGGGCTGACCGACCGGGCCACCGGCCTGGGCTGGCGGCTGCCGGATCCGAGCACCGTCGACTGGCGGCGCGCCGACCAGATCACCTGGCGCCTGGTCGCCGTCTGCGAGCTGGCCGAGGCGGTCCAGGACGAGGACATCGCCACCGCCTGAGCAGGCGGTACGCGCGCGGGCACGCATTGTTTGCCTGCTGTTCGCGCAGCGGTGGCCGGGCGCGCCCGGCCTGTTAGACCGTGCGGGTTTGCATGTCGAGGTCAACCGACATGAACAAACCTCGAAGGCGGTTCTGACGTGCACACCCCCCTCTCCCGCCGCAACCTGCTGCGCGCCGGCACCCTCGGCGGTCTGGGCATCGCGTTCGCCGGCAGCGTCCAGGCCATCGCCGGACCGGCGTACGCCCACCCGTCCGTCGCCGGATACGGCCCGCTGATCCCGGACCCGGCCGGCGTCCTCGCCCTGCCGGAGGGCTTCTCCTACCGGATCGTCGCCCGGGCGGGGCAGACGCTGCTCACGACCGGCGAGCCTACCCCCGGCGACCCGGACGGCACCGCCTGCTTCGGCACCCGCCGCGGTTTCACCCTGGTCAACAACCACGAGATCGGCGGCTCGGAGCCGTACGGCGTGCCCGCCCGGCCCGGCCTGACCTTCGACCCCGGCGCCCGCGGCGGCACCACCAACATCGAGGTCGACCACCACGGCGACCGGGTCCGGCAGTACGTCAGCCTCGCCGGCACGCACAACAACTGCGCCGGCGGCATCACCCCGTGGGGCACCTGGCTCACCTGCGAGGAGACCGAGCAGCGCAAGGGCGGCGTGTTCCAGCAGGACCACGGCTGGGTGTTCGAGGTCGACCCGTTCGACCAGGAGGCCAACTACGAGCCGGTGCCGCTGAAGTTCCTCGGCCGCTACTCCCACGAGGCCGTCGCGGTCGACCCGAAGACCGACGAGATCTACCTGACCGAGGACGCGAGCGGCCCGAACGGGCTCTACTTCCGCTGGGTGCCGCCGAAGGGCTTCAAGGGCCGCGACGGCGCGCTGCGCAAGCTCGCCCTCAGCGAGGGCGGCGACACCGCGGGCCGCCTCCAGGCGCTGCGGGCGTCGCTGCGCGGCGAGCACATCGCCGACCTGTCCGCCGCCACCACGCCCGGCACCACCTACCGCGTGACCTGGGTGGACGTGCCGGACCGGCTGGCCACCACGGTCTCGGTGCGCAAACAGTTCACCGACGACCAGGTCACCCGGGCCCGCAAGCTCGAAGGCCAGTGGTACGGCGACGGCGGCGTCTACTTCGTCTCCAGCTACGCCCGGATCGGCGACGGCAGCGTGCACGAGCACGACGGCCAGGTCTGGTTCTACGACCCGAAGCGCGAGACCATCGAGCTCAGGACGATCTTCGGGGTGAACCCGGACCCGGACGTCGAGGGCGCGTTCGACGGGCCGGACAACATCACCGTCTCCCCGTACGGCGGCCTCATCCTCGCCGAGGACGGCGAGGGCCTGTCCCACCTGGTCGGCGTCAGCGACCGGGGCGAGACGTACGCGCTGGCCCGCAACGAGATCAGCGACAGCGAGTTCGCCGGCCCGACGTTCAGCAAGGACGGCCGGATCCTGTTCGTCGGCATCCAGGGCGACGGGCTCGTGCTCGCCATCACCGGCCCGTGGGGCCGCAAGGGCCACGGCCACGGCCACTGACCCTCCCGCGCCGCGCCTGTCCCGGATGTGCCGCCGGGGCGGGCGCCCGCCGGTGGCGGTGCCAGGGACGGACACCGCCACCGGCACCCCCTGCCCCGGCTCAGGGGTTCCCGGCTCCCTGCTCCGGGGGTCCGGGGGATGATCGCGATTTCCGGTCGAGATGTGCGGTCAGACCGCGGATTCGGACCGGAATTCGCGATCATCCCCATCAGGCGTGACTGTGCCGTCGCCGTAGGGGCGGATAGGTTGGGTCGCGGATCTTCGAGAGGGACGGTGGACATGGCGCTCGTGGCGGTGACCGGCGGTAGCGGCAAGCTCGGCCGGGCGGTGGTGCGCGACCTGCTCGACAACGGGTACGACGTGGTGAACCTCGACGTGGCGCCCCCGCGCGAGCAGCTGTGCCCGTACACCCGGATCGACTTCACCGACTACGGCCAGGCGGTGGAGGCGTTCACCGCGATCGACGCCCGGTACGCGAAGGTCGACGCCGTCGTGCATCTGGCGGCGATTCCGGGACCGGGCGTGACGGGCAACGCGGCGACGTTCGCCAACAACATCACGGTCAGCTACAACGTGTTCGCGGCCGCGCGGGCGGCGGGCATCCGCAACGTCGTATGGGCGTCCAGCGAGACGGTGCTCGGGCTGCCGTTCGACACCCCGCCGCCGTACCTGCCGGTCGACGAGGAGTACGCGGGCCGCCCGGAGACGGCGTACTCGCTGGCCAAGCACCTCGACGAGCAGATGGCGGCGCAGTTCTGCCGGTGGGACCCCGCGCTGAAGATGATCGGCCTGCGCTTCTCCAACGTGATGGAGCCCGGCGACTACGCGAACTTCCCGTCGTGGCAGGACGATGCGAGGGTACGCAGCTGGAACCTGTGGTCGTACATCGACTGCCGGGACGGCGCCCAGGCGGTCCGCAAGGCGCTCGAATACACCGCGCCCGGCCTGGAGGTCTTCATCATCGCCAACGCCGACACGGTGATGCACCGCAAGACCGCCGACCTGGCCGCCGAGGTCTTCCCCGACCTGCCCTGGCAGCGCCCCGTCGCCGGCCACGAGACCCTGCTCTCCATCGACAAGGCCCGCCGCCTCCTGGGCTTCACCCCCGCCCACACCTGGCGCTGACCCGCCGTCCCCAGCGCGGGCCCACGCCGTCGACCGGCGTGGGCCCGCGCTGCGCATCGATCATGAAGTTAGGGTGGCGACACGCCGTCGAACATGCCCATAAGTTCATGATCAACGCACTGAAGGGGGGTGGGGGTCAGGGGAGGGTCCAGATTTGGTTGCCGGAGGTGGCGCAGGTCCAGATCTGGAGGCGGGTGCCGTCGGCGGTGCCGAGGTCCTTGGCGTCGAGGCACTTGGCGGACTGGGGGTTGCGGAGGTTGCCGTTGGACTGGGGTTGCCAGACTTGGGCGCCGGATCCGTTGCAGTCCCAGAGCTGGATCAGGGCGCCGTTGGCGGTGGAGCCGCTGGTGATGTCCATGCACTTGCCGAGGGCGCGGATCGTGCCGTCGGTGCCGATGGTCCAGGTCTGCGCGTTGGTGCCGTTGCAGGTGTAGAGCTGGATGGCGGCGCCGTTGGCGGTGCTGGCGGCGGCGACGTCGACGCACTTGCCGGAGGCCTGGCCGACGATGCGGCCGGTGCGGCCGCCCGGCGGCGGCGACGACGGCGGGGTGCCGCCGACGGCCACCTCGTAGATCGCGCTGACCAGCGAGGTCGCGCCGGTGGTGTCCTGGGACAGCTCCCAGTTCATCATGCCGCCGGCGTTGGCCTTGGCCCACGCGGTCTTGGCGCGGACGGTCGGCAGGCCGTTGTAGCACTGCTGCACGCCGCTGACCGTGGTGCAGTCCCGGTTGGCGTTGGCCGGGTCCATCGCGACGAGCTGGCTGTACGTGTAGTACGTCGGGCGGCTGTAGAACGGCACGCCCAGCACGGCCTTGCTCGCGGGCAGGCCGCGGCTCTTCCAGAAGTTCACCGCGTTGATGGACCAGGTGTAGTTCGCGTGCGGGCTGCCGCCGTCGTACGCCATGATGTTCAGCCAGTCGACGTAGCCGAACACGGCCGGCTGCACGCCGCTGGCGGTGCCGCCCTCGGAGACGACCGCGGCGGTGAGCAGCTTGCCGCGGCTGTGCATGGCGGTGCTGAGCTGGCTCATCAGCGCCGTGTAGTTGCTGCCCGAGGTGCCCGGGTCCGGGTACTCCCAGTCCATGTCGACGCCGTCGAGGTTGTACTGGTTGACGAGGTTCACCAGATTGTTGACGAAGGCGGTGCGCGCGGTGGCGTTGCCCGCCAGGGACTCGAAGGCCGAGTCGTTGCCGTCGTTCCAGCCGCCCACGGCGATGGAGACCTTGACGTTGTTGGCATGGGCCAGCGAGACCAGCGAGGACAGCTTGGACGGGTTGTCCAGGCCCTGCAGGCTGCCGTTGGCGTTGGGCAGGACGAACGCGTAGTTGATGTGCGTCAGCTTGCCGTACTGGACGGTGTTGACGTTGCCTGCCCAGGAGGGCATGTAGCCCACGCTCTTGAAGCCGTTGGGCAGCACGACCGCCTGGGCCGTCGTGGCCGGGGCCAGCGCGACGGCGATTCCGGCGGCCGCGGTGGCCAGAGCCAGTCCGGCGGCGGCCCAGCGGGCGCGGCGGGACTTCTCGGGGGTTTCGGACATGGGGGTCCCTTCGGTGTCCGGTGCCGTGACGGCGCATCGCCACGGCACATCGACTGACCGGGCACGTCGGTGCGCCCCTCCCTGGGCGCGGCGGGCAACGCCGCGTGCCAGGGGCACCGGGGTCCGGTCGGGTGCGGTTCGGACGAGGAAGCGGCTCGCTCCGAGTGGTGCGGATGGAGTTTAGTAAACTTAACTATCTAATGCAATGAATGGGCTGCGGCGGCCTGGCGGGGACGTCGGCGGCGGGTGTTAGGGTCCCTCGACCGCACCCCGGAGGCAGCGCGCATGACGATCGGCTCGCACATCACGACGTTCGCCGGCAGGCCCGTCGCGAACTACCCGGACGACCTCGGGAAGGCGAAGCGGGCCGGCACCGCCTGGCGCCTGGAGGACACCGACTACGACGACAGCGGCGAGTTCCGTGAGCGGCTGGCCGCGCTGGCCGCCGAGGACTGGGTCGGCGACGTCGAGGCGCTGGTCATCGGCAACTGGGGCGGGGCCTACGACACCGCACCGCCGATGGGGTTGCTCGCCGAGCTGCTGCCGCGCTTCACCGGGCTGCGGGCGCTGTTCCTGGGCGAGATGACCTACGAGGAGTGCGAGATCTCCTGGATCCAGCACACCGACATCTCCCCGCTGCTGGAGGCGCTGCCGCTGCTGGAGGTGCTGACCGTGCGCGGCGCCACCGAGCTGAGCCTCAAGCCCCTGCGGCACGAGCGCCTGCGCGAGTTCACCATCGAGTCCGGTGGCCTGCCCGCCGAGGTGGTGCGCGCCGTCGGCGAGTGCGACCTGCCCGCGCTCACCCACCTGGAGCTGTGGCTGGGCACCGACAACTACGGCGGCGACGCCACCGTGGAGGACCTGGCGCCGATCCTGTCCGGCACCCGGCTGCCCGCGCTGACCTCGCTCGGCCTGCGCGACTCGGAGATCGCCGACCAGGTCGCCGCCGCGCTGGCGGGTGCGCCGGTGGTCGCCCGGCTGGAGAAGCTGGACCTGTCGCTGGGCATGCTCGGCGACGAGGGCGCGGCCGCGCTGCTGGCCGGGCAGCCGCTGATCCACCTGCGCAAACTGGACCTGCACCACCACTTCATCGGTGAGGCACACCTGGCGCGGCTCACCGCCGAGCTGGCCCAGGCCGGGGTGGAGCTGGACGTGTCCGAGCCGTCACGATCCCGCCGCGACGACCGCTACATCGCGGTCTCCGAGTAGATGCACCTCACCGTCGTCGGCATCCCCGGCAACCGCCGCGTCACGCTGTTCGCCGCGGCCGCGGTGCGTGCCGGGCTGCCCGAACCGGACGTCGTCGGCTGGCTCGACGTGCTGTCCGGCGCGCCGCTGCGGCTGCGTCCGGGCACGTGGGTGCGCGTCGAGTCGCCGGGCGAGGACGCCGAGGTCGACCGGCTGCTGCGCGGCGCGGCCGCACCCGCCGAGCACGGCGAGATCGTCGGCGCGAGCGCCTGGTACGCGGGCTTCGCCCGGGCCCTGCACCGGATCGCGGACGGCGCCCGCGACGCCGGCGCCCGGCTGCTCGCCGACCCGGCCGAGATCCTGGTGATGTTCGACAAGGCCGCCTGCCACGCCCGCCTGTCCGCCGCCGGTGTGCCCGTCCCGGCGGCGCTGCCCGGCTCGCCCACGGGCTGGGCGCAGCTGCGGTCCTGGCTGGACGAGGCCGGCTGGCGGCGGGTGTTCGTCAAGACCCGGCACGGCTCGTCGGCCTCCGGCGTGATCGCGCTGCAGCTCGGCGGCGGCCGCATCCTGGCCACCACCTCGGTCGAGCTGGACGGCGGCAGGCTGTTCAACTCGCTGCGGGTGCGGCACTACCGCGACGAGCGCGACGTCGCCGCGATCGTGGACCGGCTGGCGCCGGACGGCCTGCACGTGCAGCGCTGGCTGCCCAAGGCCGGACTGGACGGCCGCGTCGTCGACCTGCGCGTGGTCACCGTGGCGGGTCGCCCGTCGCACGTGGTGGTGCGCGGCAGCCGCTCGCCGATGACCAACCTGCACCTGGGCGGCGTACGCGGCGACCTGTGCGCGCTGCGCGCCGCGGCCGGAACGCACTACGCCGCCGGGATGGACACCTGCCGCGCCGTCGCCGCCTGCTTTCCGGGCAGCCTGCACACCGGCGTGGACCTTATGTTCGCGGCGGGCTGGCGCTCGCACGCGGTCGCCGAGGTCAACGCGTTCGGCGACCTGCTGCCCGGCCTGCTCGTCGACGGCCGCGACACCTACGACGCCGAGATCGCGGCGCTGCTGGAGCGCGAGCGGGCGGTCACCGCGGCATGAGCACCGACATGGCGGCGCTGGTCGGTACGCACGATCTGGCGCTGGTCACGCTGGACACGCTGCGCTACGACGTGGCGGTGGAGCTGGCCGCGACCGGGCGCACCCCGCACCTGTCCCGGGTGCTGCCGGACGCCGGCTGGGAGCGGCGGCACACCCCGGCGAGCTTCACCTACGCGGCACACCACGCGTTCTTCGCGGGCTTCCTGCCGACGCCGGTCGGGCCGGGGCGGCACGAGCGGCTGTTCGCGGCGCGGTTCCCCGGCAGCGAGACGACGGCCGGCGGCACGTTCGTGTTCGACGCCCCGGACCTGGTCACCGGGCTGGCCGAGGCCGGATACCACACGCTGTGCCTGGGCGGGGTGGGCTTCTTCAACCGGCGCTCGGCGCTGGGCAGCGTGCTGCCGGGCCTGTTCGCCGAGGACCACTGGCGGCCCGAGTTCGGGGTGACCGAGCCGGACTCGCTGCGGCACCAGCTCGACCAGCTCCAGGCCAGCGCCGCCGCGCTGCCCGGCGAGCGGCCGCTGTTCACCTTCCTCAACGTGTCCGCGCTGCACCAGCCCAACCGGCACTACCTGCCCGGCGCGGCCGAAGACGGCCGGGACAGCCACGCCGCCGCGCTGTGCTACGTGGACACGCAGGTGCCGCGCCTTTTCTCGCTGCTCACGTCACGTGGGCGGCCGTGTTTCGTGATCATGTGCGCCGACCACGGCACCGCGTACGGCGAGGACGGCCACCACGGGCACCGCATCGGCCACGACGTCGTGTGGACGGTGCCGTACGCGCAGTTCACACTGCGGCCGGGGGAGTGGTGAGGGTGCTCGACGGCTCGCCGTACCAGGGCTACCTGTACGCCTACCCGCACAAGACGGCGTACCGGGCACTGCGCCCGCGACCCGCGCTGGCCGATGTGTGGGCGGGCCAGCCCCGGGACGCGCTCTTCCTCTACCTGCACATCCCCTTCTGCGAGATGCGCTGCGGGTTCTGCAACCTGTTCACCCGCGCGCAGCCGCCCGCCGAGCAGGTCGGGGCATACCTGCGGCAGCTGCGGGTGCAGGCCGAGCAGGTCGCGGCGGCTATCGGCCCGGCCCGCTACGCGCGCGCCGCGATCGGCGGCGGCACCCCGACCTACCTGGACGCCGCCGAGCTGGCCGAGCTGTTCGCGATCACGACCGGGGTGCTGGGGCTCGACCCGGCCGCGGCGGGGCTGTCGGTCGAGACGTCGCCCGCGACGGCGACCCCGGACCGGATGGCGGTGCTGGCCGCGCACGGCACGCGCCGGGTGAGCATGGGCGTGCAGAGCTTCCTGGATGCCGAGGCGCACGCCGCCGGCCGCCCGCAGCGGCGCGCCGAGGTGGACCGGGCGCTGGCCGCGATCAGCGACGGCGGCTTCGGGGTGCGCAATCTCGACCTGATCTACGGCATCCCCGGGCAGACCCGCGACACCTGGACGTACTCGCTGCGCGAGGCGCTGGCCTGGACACCCGAGGAGATCTACCTCTACCCGCTGTACGTGCGCCCGCTGACCGGCCTCGGCCGCCGCCACGGCGACGGACCCGACCCGCGGTGGGACGCCGAGCGGCTCGACCTCTACCGGCACGGCCGTGACCTGCTGCGCGAGGCCGGCTACCGGCAGCTGTCCATGCGCCAGTTCCGCCGCGCCGACGTGCCCGACCCGGACGGCGCCGACTACTGCTGCCAGGACGACGGCATGGTCGGCGTCGGCTGCGGCGCCCGCTCGTACACCGCCGACCTGCACTACTCCTTCGACTACGCGGTGAGCGTGCGCGAGGTGCGCGCCATCGTCGACGACTACCTGAGCCGCCCCGCCGCCGACTTCGGGCATGCCGAGTTCGGGTTCGCCCTCGACGGCGCCGAGCAGCGGCTGCGCTGGCTGGTGAAGTCGCTGCTGCGCGCCGACGGCGTGGACCTGGCCGGGTACGCGGCGCGCTTCGGCGGCGCGGTCGAGCACGACTTCCCGCACCTGGCCGAGCTCGGCGACCGGGGCTGGGCGGCCGAGTCGGGCGGGCGGCTGGCGCTGACCGGCGAAGGGCTGGCGCGCGGCGACGCGATCGGGCCGTGGCTGGTGTCCGGGCCGGTGCGCGCCGCGATGGCGCGGGCGGTGCTGCGGTGAACCTGCTGCTGCTCTACCGGGGCCCGCTCGCGAGCTGCAACTACGACTGCCCGTACTGCCCTTTCGCGAAGCGCCGCGACAGCCGGGCGCAGCTGACCGCCGACCGGGCGCAGCTGGCCCGGTTCACCGACTGGGTGGCGGCCAACCCGGCCGGTGACACGCTGTCGGTGCTGTTCACGCCGTGGGGCGAGGGGCTCACCCGGTCCTGGTACCGGCAGGCGCTGGTGCGGCTGTCGCACCTGCCGCACGTCGCGCGGGTCGCCATCCAGACCAACCTGGCCGGGCGCTTGACCTGGGTCGCCGAGGCCGACCCCGCCCGGCTCGCGCTGTGGGCCACCTACCACCCCGGCCAGGTGAGCCGGGCACGCTTCCTGGCCGCCTGCGCGACGCTGCGCGACCACGGCATCCGGCACTCCGTCGGCATGGTCGGCCTGCCCGAGCACCACGCCGAGGCCGTCGCGCTGCGCGCGCTGCTGCCGGATTCGACCTACCTCTGGGTCAACGCCGCCGACGGGCACACCTACGACGCGACCGCCGAGGCGGCGTGGACCGCGATCGACCCGCTGTTCGGGTACAGCGTGCGCCCGCACGCCTCCGCCGGGCACGAGTGCGGCGCGGGCGAGACGTCGCTGTCCGTGCTCGGCGACGGCACCGTCCGCCGCTGCCACTTCATCCCCGCGCCGCTGGGCAACCTGTACGACGGCAGCTACCGCGCGGCTCTGCGTCCCCGCCCGTGCACCAACATCACCTGCGACTGCCACATCGGATACGTGCACCTCAAACGCCTGGAACTGCATCGGGTCTTCGCCGGCGGCGTGCCCGAGCGGATCCCCGCCGGGCCGCCGCCGACCTGGGGCGTGCCGGGCGAGCCGGTCAGGTCTGCTGCAGCGGGACGTACTCCTCCTCGCTGAGGTCGAACGTCCACGCCACCCCGGCCCGCGCGGTGCGGATGGTCGGCGGCACGCGCAGGAAGTACGTCCGGAAGCTGCCGTCCGGCTCCGGGCTGGAGTTCAGCACCTCGACCATGACCAGCGGCTCGTCGCCCGGCAGCGTGACCCGCCACAGCGTGCCGCACTCGTCGGACTGCGTCTTGGACGCGCCGGACTCGCGCAGGTAGCGGTCGAACCCGAAGTGCTCCAGCATCACCCGGCGCATCTCGGCGTTGCCCTCCTCGCGGATCCGCGCCACGGTCAGGTGCGGCAGCTCGGCGGCGACCTCGGCCGTGATCGGCATGCCGCTCCACGCGTGCAGGCCGAACCCGTCCGGGTAGGACAGTGCCGGGCCGTCGCCGTGGTGCAACCGGCCCAGGTTGTCCCGGTGCACCGCCACCGGCCGCTCGGTCAGCACCGCGACGTGCTCGAACGCCCACCACCAGCCCGCGCTGCCCGCGACCCGGGCCAGCCCGTCCACGTCCGGGTGGCTGTCGAACGCGCCCAGCCACGCCGCGTCGTGCTGGCCGCCGATCGCGTCGAGCAGCGCCTCCCGGGCCGCCTGCGGCAGCGCGGCGACCTGCTCCTCCTGGTCGGCCCGAGCCGACAGGCGGGCGGCGAGGTCGGCGTCGATCCGCGTCCGCAGCGGCGTGGCGATCTGGTCGGTGAGCTGCTGCCAGGGACGGCGTGCCGTGGCCGCCCAGTGCCGGGCGAAGCCGGTGTTGCCCAGCTTGGCGGTCGACGCCGCACGGGCCCGCGCCCAGGGACGCGTGCGCACCTGCGGCCGTACGCTGCTGCCCGGCAGGGTCTCCCGCGGCCGCGCGCCCTGCGCCTCCAGCGCCTGCCGCACGTGCTCGTCGCGGCGGCCACCACGCAGGCCGGTGCGCAGCATCGCCACCGCGAGGGCCCCCGCCGCAGGGGAGCCGAGCCAGACGATGCGCTTCGGCGCCGGCAGGCCGGCCAGCGCGTACGCCACGCGCACACCCGCCTCGGCCCCGGCCCGGTCGGCGGGCTCGCAGCTCAGCCCCGTGGCCAGCCACCGGTCGGCGCGCTCGGCCAGCCGGACGTCGTCACTGATGATCCGCTCGCTCATGCCGTCTCCTCGCTGCGCTCGTCGGCGGCATGAGGCGCGCCGCACGTCAATCGCTCGCGCATGCCGCGTCAGTCCGCGACCGGGCGGATGGCGCCGGGGAAGTACTCCCGCTGGCGCACCACCTTGTAAGCGCCGGGGGAGAGCGCGATCGGGCCGTGCTCCTCGTGCACCAGGCGCCCGTAGCCCTCGATCAGCAGGTAGAGCCGGCCGGGCTCGTCGGGCGGGCAGAGCAGCGACACCCGCTCGCCGGTCAGCACGTGCGCGTGCCCGGTCGCCTCGCCGAGCGCCAGCACCATCCGGTTGCGCCGGTCACGGGGCGCGTCCATCAGGCCCTCGGGCAGCGCCTCCCGCGCGATCGGGACGACCAGCACATCACCCTGCCGAAACATGTCCACACTCCACACACGACGACCGATGTCGCGGTGACGCTAGCGGCCCGGTACGACATCGCCGGCACCGGCGAAGACCTCCTCGAGGACCAGCGCGACGCCGTCCTCGTCATTGCTCGCGGTGACCCGGCCCACGCCCGCCAGCACCCGCGGATGCGCGTTGGCGACGGCGACACCCGTGCCCGCCCATTCCAGCACAGGCAGGTCGTTCGGCATGTCGCCGAAGGCGATTACCTGGTCCGGACTGATGTCCCAGTCCGCGCACAGCCGCGCCAGCGTGTCCGCCTTGGACACCGTCGCCGCGCTGATCTCCAGCAACCCGCTGCCGCCCGAGTAGGTGATCCGGACCTCCGGGACCACCGCCTCGATCCGGGTCAGCAGCTCGTCGGTGACCGGCGCGGGCGACCAGACCAGCAGCTTCACGCAGCTCTCGGCCTGCGCCCACACCTGCGCCGGAGTGTCGACCTCGTGCCGGGCGTCCTCGTGCGTGGCATGGTGCCCGTGGCCGGGGCCGACCACCGCCCGCCGGCCGGTCTCCACCGCGAACGTGGCGCCGTCGAGCGCGGCGGCGATCGTGGCCGCGGCGCGTTCGGCCACGTCGAGCGGCAGCGGCCCAGTGATCAGGGTCTCGCCCGTGTCCAGGTCGTGGACGATCGCGCCGTTGGAGCAGACCGCCACCCCGCCGATGCCCGCCAGGCGCGCCAGCGCAACGGCCGTACGTGGCGGCCGAGCCGTCACGATCACCAGGCGGGCCCCGGCTGCGGTGGCCTGGGCCAGCGCGGCGCGGGTGCGGGCGGAGACGGTGCCGTCGGAGCGGAGCAGGGTGCCGTCGAGGTCGACGGCGACGACGCGGAACATCGCCGCAGCCTAGCGGGGCCATCGGGCATGCGCTGACAGGGGGCAGACTCGCGTCCGGACCGTCAACTCCTGGGTTGTCGCGACAACCCAGATCGGAAGAGGGTGGTGGAGGTTGAGAGT
>NZ_JBFAOU010000214.1:0-12551 GCF_040675365.1 Catellatospora sp. NPDC049609
GTGCCGCTGGAGCACGAGCTGCTGCGCCGCGAACGGGCCGGGCAGCCCGGCATCGAGCGCTCCGATCCCGAAACGAGTGAGCCGCGGCACGACACCCTCCGGCGCGGCCCGAGCGGCCGGGCCGCAATCCGGTTGCCCGTGCGGCCGGCGGCCGCCTACGGTGCGGGCGTGCAGATGGAGAACAGGGGCCGGCGATGAGCGGACGGCTGCGCGAGGTCGCGCGGCAGACCGTCGCGATCGCCGAGGCGGGCGCCTACCGGACCCCGGACGGCAAGGCCGTCGAGATCGGAGCCGCGGTACGCGCCGCGGTGGCGGGCACCCGGCACCACGAGCCGCAGGAGGCGCTCACGCCGCTGGGCGAGCGGGTGGCGCAGCCGGTGGTCGAGGTGACCCGCGAGTCCACCCTGGTCGCCGCGCGGCGCGCCGGGCCGGGGGCGGCGTGCCTGGTGTTCGCCTCGGCGAAGAACCCGGGCGGCGGCTTCCTCGGCGGCGCGCAGGCGCAGGAGGAGAGCATCGCCCGCGCGTCCGCGCTCTACCCGGCGCTGCTGACCGCGCCGGACTTCTACGCCTACCACCGGGCGCAGCGCGACCTGCGCTACAGCGACCGGGTGATCTACTCACCCGGGGTGCCGGTGTTCCGCGACGACAAGGGCGACCTGCTCGACGAGCCCTATCTGACCTCGTTCCTGACCGCGGCCGCGCCCAACCTCGGCGCGATCGTGCAGAACCAGCCCGAGCATGCCGCCGACGTGCCCGCGGTGCTGCTGCGCCGGGCGGCCCGGGTGCTGGCGGTCGCGGCCGCGCACGGCCACCGGACGCTGGTCCTCGGGGCGTGGGGCTGCGGCGTGTTCCGCAACGACCCGGCCGTCGTCGCCGACGCCTTCGCCGGGGCGCTGCGGACGGTCGACCACTTCGAACGCGTCGTGTTCGCGGTGTACGACAAGCTGCCGAACACCCCGGTGCACGCCGCCTTCGCCCGCCGCTTCGCCGCCTGAAGATCACCCGACTTGCCAGGCACCTGTGCGTATCTTGAGCGCGCGTGTGCCCATGTGCCAGGCAAGTCCGGCGATCATGGACGGGCCTGAGGGCGCGTGCGCCCGTTCGGCCGGGCGAGTCCGGTGGTCGGGGGTGGGGCGGTCAGAGGGCGGCGGCGGCGCGCAGGCCCAGGCGCGGGGAGGCGAGCACCGGGATGGCGGTCGCGCCGCGTTCGGCGGCGGGGGCCATCGAGGCCTGGGCCAGCACGATCACGTCGGCGTCGGTGACCGCGGCCAGCGCGGCGCCGACCCGGTCCAGGTAGCCGTCCAGGTCGCCGGCCTCGAAGCGGTCCCACGCCCCGCCGATCACCTGCGCCGACACCTCGACGGTGCGGCCCAGCCGGGCGGCCTCCTGCTCGATCAGCGCCGTGGTGGGGGCGAGCGTCGTGGCGAGCGCGGCCAGCACCGTGATCCGCGTACCGGCGGCCACCGCGGCGGCGGCCATGGGCCGGTCCACCCGCAGCACCGGCACGCCCGCCGCGGCGGCAGCGTCCTCGGCGAGCGCGCCGATGGTGGAGCAGGTGCACAGCACCGCGCGGGCGCCGGCCTCGACGGCCAGCTGGACCTGCTGCGCGACCTGGTCCGCGACCGCGGGGACGCCGTGGCGGCGCGCCTCGTCGAGCAGGTGCTCGGCGACGATGTGGTACAGCGTGAGCGTGGGCGCCACCTCGCCGCGCAGGCGGTCGAAGGTGAGCACGTGGGCCTGCGAGGTGTGCAGGAGAGCCAGCATCGTCGTCTTTTCCGGGCACGTATCGGTCATCGGGGGCGGGTCACGCTAACACCGGCGGTTCGCCGCGGCCGCCCCGCGAGATCGCGATCACATCCGGCTTTACAAACCGTACGTACGTACTGTTAAAGTAGCCGCGTGCTGAGACGACTCCTCCCCGAACCCGGTCCCCTTCGCGTGCTCACCGCGGTGACCCTGGTCAACACCGTCGGCAAGGGACTGTGGGTGACCGCGAGCGCGCTCTACCTGACCCAGGTCGTCGGGCTGTCGGCGGGGGAGTTCGGCCTCGGCCTCACCGCCGCGTCGCTGGTCTGCCTGGTCGCCAGCACGCCCATGGGCTACCTCGCCGACCGGCGCGGCCCGCGCGGCGTCCAGATCGTCTCGTACGCGCTGATGGCCCTGCTCACCGCCGCGATGCTGCTGGTGGACTCGTTCGCCGCGTTCGTCGCGCTGTCGGCGGTCACGGCGCTGGTCGACGCGGCGCAGCGGGGTGCGCGCGGCGCGCTGATCGCCGGCGCGCTGCCCGCCGAGCGCCGCGTGCACGGCCGGGCCTACCTGCGGGCCACGACCAACGTCGGCATCTCGATCGGCGCCGCGCTGGCGGGCCTGGCCATCGCCGCCGACTCGCCCACGGCGTACCGGCTGATGATCGTCGGCAACGCGGTCAGCTACCTGGCCGTGGCGCTCATCGCCGTCCGGCTGCCCGCCCTGCCGCCGGTGCCCGCCACCGCGGGGCCGCGGCTGGTGGCCCTGCGCGACCGGCCGTACCTGGCCTTCGTGGCGCTGGACGGCCTGCTGTCGATGCACTTCGACCTGCTCACCGTGGTGCTGCCATTGTGGATCGTGGCACGGACCGACGCCCCGCACTGGCTCATCGCGGTGCTGCTGCTGATCAACACCACCATGGTGGTGCTGCTGCAGGTGCGCGCCGCCCGCGGCACCGAGCAGGTCGAGGGCGCGGCGCGCGTGGCCCGCTCCGCCGGGCTGTTCGTCGCCGCGGCCTGCCTGCTCTTCGCGGCCAGCGCCGGGGTGCCCGGCTGGGCCGCGGCCGTGCTGCTGATCCTCGGCGCGCTGGTGCACGTGGTCGGTGAGCTGCGCCAGTCGGCGGCAGGCTGGGGCATCTCGTTCGGGCTCGCGCCCGACGGCGCCCAGGGGCAGTACCAGGCCGCGTACTCCATGGGCGCGCAGCTCGGCCGCATGCTCGCCCCGGCGGTCCTGGTCTGGCTCGCCCTCGAACACGGCCTGGTCGGCTGGCTCACCATGGCGGTCGTCTTCACCGCGGTGGCCGCCGCCCTGCCCGCCACCGTCTCGTGGGCCCGCCGCACCGCCCGCCCGCTGCCCGCCTGACTCCGGCCGCCCGCTGAGCGCCTCGCTGTCGGTTATTGCACTCGACAGGTCTTGCGGGCACATGCTAGTTTTTTCTTGCAGGTGAAAGACGAAGCTGGGAGGTCCGATGGAGACGTCGCTCAGCGGCGACGAGCTGGCGCGGATCCTGGCGACGCTGGCCAACCCGCACCGCATGCGGGTCATCGCGGCCCTGGCGAGCGGGCGCAACTACGTCAGCGCGCTGGCCCGCGAGCTGGGCATCAGCCGCCCGCTGCTGCAACTGCACCTGGCCAGGCTGGAAGCGGCAGGTCTGGTCACCGCTGCGTTCGAGCTGTCGGCCGACGGCAAGGCGATGAAGTACTACGACACGGTGCCCTTCGCCGTGACGCTCACCCCGCAGAGCATCGCGCTCGCCGCGCGCTCGCTCACCATCGAGGACGGAGAGAAGACCCCATGAGTTCGTACACGATGAGCATGGGCATCATCTGGACGGCCGGCATGCTGGTGCTGGCCGTCGCCGGGATGTTCCTGTGGCACCGCCGGGAGAACGTGCGGGCCAAGGCCGTGTTCTCCGGCGAGCACAAGCAGCTGGCCGCCGTGTCCGCCCAGCTCGCCGACCTGCAGGCGCGGGTCGCGAAGATCGAGAAGGTGCTGGCCTCGGTCGACTGATACCGGCGGCGCCGCGCCGGGCCATCCCATGGGACGTGCGGGCCCGGCTCCGGCCGGGTGCCCGCCACCCCCGGCACGCCCGAGCAGTCCGCTGTCCCGGCCCGGGCCCCGCCTAGGCTGAGTGCCATGACGTTCCAGCTTCCGGACGCGGTCGCCGCGCTCAGCCGCACCCCCGACGTGCTCGACGCCCTGCTGGGCGACCTCGGCGACGGCTGGGCCAGGCACCGGCCGGCCGAGGGGGAGTGGAGCGCGCACGAGGTGGTCGCCCACTTCATCCACGGCGAGCGGACCGACTGGATCCCCCGGGCCCGCATCATCCTCGAACACGGCCCCGAGCGGCCGTTCACGCCGTTCGAGCACGGCCACGAGGCGATCGCCGAGGGCCGCACCACCGCCGAGCTGCTCGACCTGTTCCGCACCCTGCGCGCGGAGAACCTGGCCGCGCTGCGCGGCTTCGGCCTCACCGACGCCGACCTGGCCCGCGAGGGCACCCACCCGGCCTTCGGCCCGGTCACCATGGGCCAGCTGCTGGCGACGTGGACCACCCACGACCACGTGCACCTGGGCCAGATCACCCAGGCCCTGGCCACCCGCTACACCGCCGCCGTCGGCCCCTGGCACGCCTACCTCTGGGAGTGACGCCTGCTCCAGGCCGGCCTGCCCGGGAGTCGCGCGATCCACTCCCGCCCCGAGCCGCTCTGCGCGTCGCGTCGCGTGGCACCCCGTTTTGCATGACGTTGGCCTATCACATCGAGTTCGATCTCGATTCAGTCGATGTGATAGGCCAACGTCCATATGAGGGACGAACGTTGCGACCAGGCGGTCAGGCCTGGGCGGGGGCGGTGTCGGGGTCGGTGGCGGTGCTGTGGGCGCCGGTGTGGGTCGTGGTGGGGGCGGGGTGCTGGCTCGGCAGGTGGGCGTGGTCGGCGACGGACGTGCCCTTGGCCAGGCGGCGGCGGCTGATCCGGTTGATCAGCGGCTCGACGCCGCGGGCGAACAGCGGGCCGAGCACCGCCAGCATCAGCACGTACGCCGCGGCCAGCGGGCCGAGCTGCGGGTTGATGCCCGCCGCGACGGCCAGCCCGGCGATGACGATGTTGAACTCACCGCGCGGCAGCAGCGCGACCCCGGCCCGCAGCCGGCCGGCGACGCTGATGTGCGCCCGCTTGGCGGCCCACCAGCCGGTCGCCATCTTCGTCACGATGCCGGCCAGCGCCATCAGGATCGCGATACCGGCCACCGGCGGCAGCGCCCCCGGGTCGGTCTGCAGGCCGAAGAAGACGAAGAAGACGGCGGCGAACACGTCCCGCAGCGGGGTGAGCAGCTCCCGGGCGGTGTGCGCGAGCGGCCCGGACAGCGCGATGCCGACCAGGAACGCGCCCACGGCGGCGGAGACCTGCAGCTGCTGGGCGACGCCCGCGACCAGCACGGTCAGGCCGAGCACCTTGAGCAGCAGCACCTCGGAGCTGGGCGAGGCGACGAACTTCTCCACGTACCGGCCGAACTTGAGCGCGATGACGAGGATGACGGTGATGGTGAGGCCCGCGATGGCGAGCGTGGTCATGCCCGCGGCGAAGCTGACCCCGGCCAGCATCGCGGTGAGGATCGGCAGGTACATCGCCATCGTCAGGTCCTCGAAGACCAGCAGCGACAGCACGATCGGCACCTCGCGGTTGCCGAGCCAGTTCAGGTCCGCCAGCACCTTGGCGGTGATGCCGGACGAGGTGACGTACGTGATGCCGCCGAGCGCGACCGCGGCGACCGGACCCCAGCCCAGGATCAGCGCGACGGCCACGCCGGGCGCCGAGTTGAGCACGAGGTCGACCAGGCCGGCGGGCGCGTTGTGGCGCAGGGTGCCGACGAGCTCGGGTGCGGTGTACTCCAGGCCGAGGGTGAACAGCAGCAGGATGACGCCGATCTCGGCGCCGGTCGCGGCGAACTCCTCGGCCGCCCCGATGGGCAGCAGACCGCCCTTGCCGAAGGCGAGGCCGGCGAGCAGGTACAGGGGGATGGGCGAGATGCCGACCCGCAGCGACACCGCGCCGAGCAGGCCCAGGGCGAGGATGACCGCGCCGATTTCGATGAGGACGAGGGCTCCGTGCATACGCGTCAGCCGTTGTTGAGGATGTCGGTGACGGCGTCGGTGCCCTCGGCGGTGCCCACCGCGACGGCCAGGTCGCCGGGGTGGAACACGAAGTCGGGGCGGGGGCTGGCGAGGATCTCGCCGGCGCGGATGACCGCGACGATGGAGGCGCCGGTCCGCGTGCGGGCCTGCGTGTCGCCGAGGGTGCGCCCGTCGAACGGCGAGCCGGCGATGACGGGCACCTGCACCGTCAGCAGGCCGACGACCTGGCGGCGCAGGTCGGCCAGCCGCTCCACGATGCGGGAGGTGCCGAGCAGCTCGGCGACGCCGTTGGCCTCGTCGGTGTTGAGCGAGAGCGTGGCCACGGCGGTGTCGGGATCGTCTGGGTGGTAGATCACGATGTCCCGTCGTCCCGACACGTGCGACACGACTGCCGCGTGCTGGCCCTTGGCGGTCTGGAACTCGTGACGCAGCCCGATTCCCGGCAGCGCGGTGCGCTCGACGTCCAACGCACGTCCTCCTCGCGTGATCGTTTCCGGCAACCCTACCGAACCGGTAGGTAACTGGTCCAGTACGGGGACGGCCGTTACCGTGCCGCAGCGCCCGAATCCGCAGGCCAACGCCGGTAAACCTCAACCCGGCTTGACTCCGGTGCACCCGCTGCCCTGCTCGACCGCTTGAGGGCACGCGCCCCGACCCGCGCCCGCGCCCCGACCCGCGCCCGCACTGTGCGGCTGCGCCCGCCCCCGGACCCGCGCCCCGCGCCGAGCGCGGCCCGCCCGGGGCCCGGGATCGCGCCGCGGGCGCCGCGGGTCTTTCCTGGGGCCCGGTGCGGGCGATAGCGTGCGCGCCATGTCGACCTCTGTCACCCCCGTGGCCGCCGTGGGCGATGCCGCCGGTGCTCCCGACTTCGTCGCCGCTGCGCAGCGGATCGGCGGCGAGCTGGTCGCGCTGCGGCGCGAGGTGCACCGGTGGCCCGAGATCGGGCTGGACCTGCCGCGGACCCAGGCGACCGTGCTGCAGGCGCTGGCCGGGCTGCCGCTGGAGGTGTCGACGGGCACCTCGCTCAGCTCGGTGGTCGCGGTGCTGCGCGGCGGGCGGCCGGGTCCGGCGGTGCTGCTGCGCGGCGACATGGACGCGCTGCCGGTGACCGAGCTGACCGGCCTGGAGTACGCGTCCGAGGTCGCCGGGGCGATGCACGCCTGCGGGCACGACCTGCACGTGGCGATGCTGGTGGGCGCCGCGCGGCTGCTGTGCGGCGTCCGCGACGAGCTGCCCGGCAGCGTGATCTTCATGTTCCAGCCGGGCGAGGAGGGGCCGGGCGGCGCCGAGCCGATGATCGCCGAGGGGCTGCTGGCGGCGGCGGGCGTGCCGCTCGTGGCCGCGTACTGCCTGCACGTGCTGTCGGCGATCGAGCCGCACGGCCGGTTCACCACCCGGCGCGGGCCCATGCTGGCCGCCGCGGACACCCTGAAGGTGACGGTGCGCGGCGCGGGCGGCCACGGCTCCGCCCCGCAGTTCGCCCGCGACCCGATCCCCGCCGCCTGCGAGATGGTCACCGCGCTGCAGACGTTCGTCACCCGCAGCGTGGACATCTTCGACCCCGCCGTGATCACCGTCGGCAGCTTCCACGCCGGCACGGCGGAGAACGTCATCCCGGAGACCGCCGAGTTCGCCGCGACGCTGCGCTCGTTCTCCCCGGCGACCCGCGAGCGGGTGCGCCGCGGCGTGCTGGACGTCGTGCACGGCATCGCCGCCGCGCACGGCCTGACCGCCGACGCGGACTACGTGCCCGGCTACCCGGTGACCGTCAACGACGGCGACGAGGCCGAGTTCGCCGCACGCACCGCCGCCGAGCTGTTCGGCGAGGACCGGTTCTGCTGGATGCAGAACCCGGAGGCGGGCGCCGAGGACATGTCGTACGTCCTGGAGCAGGTCCCCGGGGCGTACCTCAACCTGGGCGCCTGCCCGCCGGAGCTGGACCCGCTGACGGCCCCGCTCAACCACGCGCCGCAGGCGCGCTACGACGACGCGGTGGTGCCCGACGGCGCGGCCCTGCTGGCGGCGCTCGCCTGGCGGCGACTGTCTCGTTAGGACGTCCGGATAGGAGCTTTTCATCAGCGGGCCGGGTCGTCGCACACGGGGTGCGACGCCTGACGTGTCTCATCGTGTTGAGTCCATCACGTCAGTCACCTTGCGTGGCGGTCATGGCACCGACAGGCGCGGACCGTCGCGTCGGCCTACACGGTGGGACAAGTGATGAGCTCACGGACCTCGAACCTGCGAGCGAAGATCTTCTTCTTGCTGGCGTCGCTGGCCGCGTTGTGGGCGTTCGCCGCGTTCGTGACGCTGCGCGAAGGCCTGAACCTGTTCTGGATCAGCACTCTGGACCAGGAGGTCGGCCGGCCCACCGACGCGCTCGTCGCGACGCTGCAGGCCGAACGCCGCGCCTCCGCGGTGGTGCTGGCGGGCCAGGACGGCCCGGCGCGCGCCGAGCTGCAGACCGCCCGCGCCGCCACCGACGCCGCGGCCGCGCGGTTCCGCGACTCGGTACGTGGCACCACCGCGAGCATGGCCGCCTCGGAGCCGGCCCAGCAGAACATCGCCGAGCTCACCCGGATGCTCGACGGGCTCGGCCCGGTGCGCGCCGACGTCGACCAGCGCAGCGGCGAGCGCGCGCAGGCCGTCGCCTACTACACCAAGACCATCGGCGTCGGATACCGCATCTTCGCGACCATCGCGAGCTTCGACGACAAGGCCATCAACGACCAGCTCCGCCACCTGCTGATCATGTCGCGGGGCCGGGAGCTGCTGTCGCAGGAGGACGCGCTGATGTCCGGCGTGCTCGCCGCGGGCCGCTTCACCGCCGCGGACGCCGCCGAGTTCGCGCAGCTCGTCGGCGCGCAGCGCAACATCCGCGCCACCGGTCTGGAAGGGCTGCCAGCCGCCGACCGGGCGATCTACGACCCGGTGCTGACCGGGCCGGCCATGACCCGGCTGCGGCAGGTCGAGGACCTGCTGGTCGAGCGCGCCCGGGCGGGCGAGGCGCCCCCGGTGGGCGGCGCCGAGTGGCGCTCGTCCTTCGACCCGGCGCTGACGGCCCTGGCGCAGCTCGACATCGACCTGGCCGAGGCGACCATCGTCCGGGCCCAGGGCCCGATCGTGCTGGTGATCGTGCGGCTGGTGCTGGCGGCCGGTCTCGGCCTCATCGCCGTCGTCGCCTCCGTCGTGCTGTCGATCACGACCGCCCGCGCCATCGTGCAGCAGCTCAGACGCCTGCGCGACGCCGCCGACGAGCTGGCCAACGTACGCCTGCCGCGCGTCGTGCAGCGGCTGCGAGCCGGTGAGGAGGTCGACGTCATCGCCGAGGCGCCGCCGCTGGCCGTCGGCCACGACGAGATCGGGCAGGTCGGGCAGGCGTTCAACGCCGCGCAGGAGACCGCGGTCCGGGCCGCCGTCGAGCAGGCCGAGCTGCGCCGCAGCGTACGCGACCTGTTCCTGAGCCTGGCCCGGCGCAGCCAGACCCTGGTCCACCGCCAGCTGGGCATGCTCGACGCGATGGAGCGCCGCACCACCGACGCCGCCGAGCTCGACGAGCTGTTCCGCATCGACCACCTGGCCACCCGCATGCGCCGCAACGCCGAGAACCTGATCGTGCTCGCCGGCGCCGTGCCCGGCCGGGGCTGGCGGCGCACCGTGCCGATGGTCGACGTGATCCGGGCCGCCGTCGCCGAGGTCGAGGAGTACCCGCGCGTCAACGTGCTGCCCAGCGAGACCGCCGGGCTGTCCGGGCACGCCGTCGGCGACGTGGTGCACCTGCTGGCCGAGCTGATGGAGAACGCGCTCGCCTTCTCCCCGCGGCACACCCTGGTCAACGTCGGCGGTTCCGAGGTGGGCGCCGGATACGTGATCGAGGTCGAGGACCACGGGCTGGGGATGACCTCGGCCGATCTGGACGAGGCCAACGCGCAGCTGCAGCAGCCCGCCGAGTTCCTGCTCACCAGCACCCCCCGGCTCGGCCTGTACGTGGTCGGGCGGCTGGCCGAGCGGCACGGCGTCAAAGTGCGGCTGCAGCCCTCGCCCGGCGGCGGCACCACCGCGGTCGTGCTCATCCCGTCCAGCCTGGTCGCCGACACCTGGCCCACGGTGTCCGGGCTGGACAGCGGGGAGCACCAGGTCATCGAGGCGTCGCCCGAACCGGGCGCCGACCACGACGTCCCGGCCGGCCGGGGCACCCACGACGGCCTGCCGGTGCGCACCCGGCCCGAGGGCTCCCCGTTCGAGCTGCCGCAGCGCAGATCCGCCGCGGACGCCGCGCCGCCCGTCCCCGCCCCGGCCGCCCTCGCCACGACCGGTGCCCCGGCCCCGGCCCCCGCGACCGCGGCACCCGCCACCGCCGCCGCGAACGGGATCCGGGTGAACGGATCGGCGCCGGCCCGGCTGGACGACGCCACCGCCGCGGTGCCCGGGCAGCGCACGCCGGTGGAGCGCACCGTCTACACCCCGTCGGGCCTGCCCGTCCGCAACCGCCCGGCGGCGCCCGCCGTGCCGCTCGCCGAGCGGCCCGACGAGACCGTCCCGGCCGCGCAGCCGCGCACCGAGGCGCTCGCGACGGCCCCGCGGCGTGCCCCCGACGCGGTCGAGGAGGGGCACGCGCTCGCCGCGGCCGACGACGCGCCCGGCGACCTGCGCGCCGCGTCGCAGGTGTACAGCCTCATCGCGGCCTACCAGCAGGGCAGCCGCCGCGGTCGGCTCGACGCCGAGCAGCTGACCGCCCCGGCGGCCGCCGAGCCTGCTGCCGCACCGACCGCTGCCGCACCGACCGCTGTCCCACCGGTTGCTGCCGCGCCTCCGGTCGCCACACCTGCCGCCGCGCTGTCCGCCGCCGATCAGCCGACCGGTGCGTACCCGGTCGTCGAGCTGCTGGTGAGCGACCCGGCCGCCGCGCCGCGACCGGCTCCCGCACCGTCCACGACCGCCGAGCCGGAGGCGGCCGCTGCCACGGCCGTCGAACCGCCGGCCGCACCGCAACCGGCCGGGCCCGCGTCCCTGACCGCGGCACAGGAAGCGGCGCAGGAAGCGGCGTTTTCGGTCGGCGTGCCACCGACCGCCGCCCAGGGTGCGGCGTCCCCGGTCGCCGCACCATCGACTGCGGCCCAGGGTGCGACAGCCCCGGTCACCGGGCCCGACGGCGCGGAGTGGCCGAGGCCTCGCCCCGAGGACCGGCCGCCGCTGCCACGACGGCCGAGCCCGCGCACATCGCCGCGAAACGAGGAGGGCAAAGGGGTATGAGCGTGGACCAGAAGACGAGAGCCTCGACCGATCTGGCCTGGCTCGCCGACGACTTCGTCGACCGGGTGGCACAGGCCCAGAAGGCCATCGTGCTGTCCGCCGACGGCCTGCTCATGGCCGCGTCGAGCAGCCTCAGCCGCGAGGACGCCGAGCATCTGGCCGCGGTGGCGGCCAGCTTGTTCGGCCTGGCCCGCGGTGCGGGGCGGCGGTTCGGCAAGGGCAAGGCGCGGCAGGCCGTCATCGAGATGGACGGCGGCTACCTGTTCGTCACCGCCGCGGGCAACGGTGCCTGCCTGGCCGTCGTCGCCGGCAAGGACGCCGACGCGGGCCTGGTGGCGTACGAGATGGCCATGCTCGTCGTGCGGGTGGGCCAGTATCTCACCGCGCCGGTCAGGGGCAGCGCGCCGTGAGTCCGGTGCCCGACAGGCAGCCCGACCAGGGCATGCTGTGGGTCGACGAGGAGGCGGGGCCGCTGATCCGCCCGTACGCGATGACGTCGGGGCGCACCCGGCCGCGCCACGCGGACCTCGACCTGATCGCGGTCGTCATGGCGAGCCGGCCGACGCTGCCCTCCGACGGCGGCCTCGGCACGGTGTACGCCGAGATCATGGCGCTGTGCCAGCGGCCGGTGTCCGTCGCGGAGATCGCGGCCGGCCTGCAGCTGCCCGCGGGGACCGTGCGGGTGCTGCTCAGCGACCTGCTGGAGCGCGAGCTCGTCCGGCGCCGCGTCCCGGTCAACGTCAACCACCTGCCCAGCCCGGACATCCTCAAGGCGGTCATCGATGGCATCCGAGCTCTCTGACGACGAGGGCGGCATCCCGGCCGCTTTCAAGATCCTCATTGCGGGCGGGTTCGGGGTCGGCAAGACCACGCTGGTCGGCGCGGTCAGCGAGATCGCGCCGCTGCTGACCGAGGAGTACCTGACCGACGAGAGCGTCGGCGTGGACGACACCGCCGGGGTGGAGGCCAAGAGCACCACCACGGTGGCGCTCGACTTCGGCCGCATCACCATCAGCGACGAGCTGGTGCTGTACCTGTTCGGCACGCCCGGCCAGGAGCGGTTCATGTTCGTGTGGGACGAGCTGGCGTACGGCGCCATCGGCGCGATCGTGCTGGCCGACACGCGGCGGCTGGAGGACGCGTTCAGCTCCATCGACTACTTCGAGCAGCGCGGCACGCCGTTCGTGGTGGCGGTCAACTGCTTCGAGGGCGCGCGGACGTACCTGCCGCAGGAGGTCGAGCAGGCGCTGAACCTCGATCCGCACGTGCCGGTGCGCATGTGCGACGCGCGGCACCGCGAGTCGGTCAAGACCGTGCTCATCACCCTGCTGGAGCAGGTGATGGCGCAGGGGGCGCGGGCCTAGGCCCGCCGGACACGGGGGTCCCGCCGCCCCGGGCGGTGCGTGCCCGGAGATCGGAA
>NZ_JBFAOU010000215.1:0-12289 GCF_040675365.1 Catellatospora sp. NPDC049609
CGCCGGTGCTGGTGCTGGGCGCCCCGGCGCAGAAGTTGACACAGCTGCGCAGCGACCGGCTCCGCCGGGCGGCCACGGGTCGGGCACGGGTCGGCACGGCCGGGCCGCCAGGCCGTGACGGGGTTCGGGCGCCTGGCAGAATGGCCTGGTGCCACGCTTTCGATCATGGGACGGGACCGAGCTCGCCTACCGGGTGACCGGTGACGGACCGGCGCTGGTGTGCGTGCCCGGCGGGCCGGGCCAGGCGGTCGAGTACCTCGGCGACCTCGGCGGCCTGTCCGCCACCCGCACCCTGATCCTGCTGGACAACCGCGGCACCGGCGACTCCGCGGCGCCCACCGACCCGGCGACCTACCGGGTGGACCGCATCGCCGACGACGTCGAGGCGCTGCGCGCCCACCTCGGCCTGCCCACGATCGACCTGTTCGGCCACTCGGCCAGCGGCGGCGTCTGCTTCCTGTACGCCGCGGCCCACCCCGACCGGCTGCGCCGCCTGGTGATCGTCGACCCGTCGCTGCGGGTGCTCGGCATGAAGTCCGACCTGGACGTCGCGCACGTGCTGGCCGAACGCTCGCACGAACCGTGGATCGACGAGGCCGCCGCCGCGCTCACCGCCGAGGCCGCCGACGAGCAGGACCTGGAACGCCTGCGCCTGCTGTCGGCCCCGCTGCTCTACGGCCGGTGGAACGACGCCGCCCGCGCCCAGGCCGCCGCCGAGCCCGCGCAGTTCGCCCGCGCCGCCACCGACGGCTTCTACGAGGGCTTCGAGCCCGACCCCGCGCTGCCCGAGCGCCTCGCCGCGCTGGCCGTGCCGACCCTGCTCGTCGTCGGCGAGCACGACATCTGGCCCACCCGGCACGCCGTACGGGAACTCGCCGCGCTGCTCACCGCGTCGCGGCTGACGGTGCAGCCGGGAGCGGGTCACTTCCCGTGGGTGGACGATCCTCGGCTGTTCGCGGCGACGGTCGAGGAGTTCCTGGCCGCAGCGCCAGCATGAGACCGCCCGCCAGCAGCCCCCAGAACGCGGCGCCCACGCCCAGCACCACCACCCCGGACGCGGTCACCGCGAAGGTGACCACCGCGGCCTCCCGTCCCCGCTCCTCGGCGACGGCCGAAGCCAGCGCCGCGCCCAGCGCGCCCAGCAGCGCCAGGCCCGCCACCGCCTCGATCAGCACCGGCGGCGAGTTCAGCACGAACGCGGTCGCCGCGCCCGCGCCCAGCCCCAGCGTGATCATGCCGATGCCCGCGGTCACCGAGGCGATCCAGCGCCGCCGGGGATCCGGGTGCGCGTCCGGCCCGGCCGCGAGCGCGGCGGTGATCGCGGCGAGGTTCACCGCGTGCGAGCCGAACGGCGCGGCGAGCGTCGTGGCCACGCCCGTGCCGAGCAGCACGCCGCGCAACGGCGGGGTGTAGCCGTACCCCTGCAGCACCGCCATGCCCGGCACGTTCTGCGAAGCCATGGTGACCAGGAACAGCGGCAGCGCCAGGCTGACCAGCGCCTGCCAGGTGAACACCGGGGCGGTCAGCGCCGGCACGGGCGCCGCCGCCGCGCCGCGCAGCGCGTCCGGCGCGTCCAGCGCGATCACCACCACGGCCGTGACCAGCGCCGCGGGCACCGCCCACGACCGCGCGAACCGGCTCAGCACCGCCCACACCAGCACCACCGGCACCGCCAGCAGCGGCACGTCCACCAGCGCCCGCACCGGGGCGAGGCACAGGTCGAGCAGCACGCCCGCGAGCATCGCCGCCGCGATCGGGCGCGGGATCGCCGCGATCGCCCGGCCCAGCGCCGGGAACAGCCCCGCCGCGATGATCAAGGCCCCGGTGACCAGGAACGCGCCGACCGCCGCGGCGAACCCGCCGTCGACCGCCCCCGTCGCCGCCAGCAGCGCCGCGCCCGGCGTCGACCAGGCGATGCTGATCGGGATCCGGTGCCGCAGGCCCAGCACGATCGCGGTGAGGCCCGCCGCCACGCATACCGCGAGCAGGCCCGAGGCCGCCTGGCGCTCGTCGGCCCCGACCGCCCGCAGCCCGGCCAGCACCACCGCGAACGTGCTCGCGAACCCGACCACCGCGGTAACCACACCAGCCACCACCGGCTGCACGACCCCACCCACTGCCGCCCCCACCCCGGTCCTCATCGACGTTGGCCTATGACATCGAATTCGATCTCGTTTTTCGATGTCATAGGCCAACGTCTACGTCCTGCCGAGCAGCGTTCCGCAAACGGAACGGTCGCCCGTAGTGCACGATAGCTGCATGAGTTCGCGTTCGGCAACCGTCCGTCCGGCACTGGAGCCCGGCGCCGAGGGCGTCGGCGCGCGCCTGCGCCGGCTGCGCGAGCAGGCCGGGATCTCGCTGTCGGAGCTGGCCCGCCGGGCGAACGTGGGCAAGGCCACGCTCTCCGGCCTCGAGAACGGCACCCGCAACCCGACCCTGGAGACGCTGTGGTCGGTGACCGCCGCCCTCGGCGTACCGATCACGGCGCTGCTCACCGACCAGCAGTCCGGCGTGGTACGCGGCAGCGCCGTCGAGGCGACGCTGCTGCAGGTGTTCGACGACGGGCCGGTGACGTACGAGCTCTACCGCATGGTCATCCCGCCCGGCCCGGCGCAGGCCTCACCGGCGCACCACGCCGGCGTGACCGAGCACATCACGGTCTTCAGCGGCCTGCTGCTCGCCGGCCCCGCCGACGCCCCGCTCACCGCCGGCCCCGGCGAGCACATCACCTGGCGCTCCGACGTCCCCCACGTCTACGCCGCCGTCGGCGACCAGCCGGTCCAGGCCAGCCTCCTGATCCGCTACCCCCGCCCCTGACCCGCCGTAGTCACACTTCGGGTTTCGACACCAGCCGGCGATCTATCTGGAATGGACCATTCACGCCGGGCGTCGGGCCTCCAGGAGGAAGCGCTGGGAGTGGGCCACGAACGGGCCCTCGGCCTGGATGCGTTCGTGCATGGCGGCCAGGCGGTCGCGGTACTTGTCCACGTCGAAGCCGGGCACCGTCCAGATCACCTTCCGCAGGAAGACGATCACCGCGGCGACGTCGTGGAACTCGGCGCGCAGCGCCTGCGGCCGCAAGTCGGTGACCTCGAGCCCGGCGGCGCGCGCGGCACCGGCCATGGTCTCCGGCAGCCGGGCCGTGCCCGGATCCACCGGCCCGAGGAAGAACTCGGTCAGCTCCCGCATGGACCCGGCGCCGACCTGCTGCGACAGGTAGATCCCGCCCGGCGCCAGCACCCGGGCGGTCTCCGCCCAGTCGATCACGGTCGGATGCCGGCTGGCCACCAGGTCGAACGCACCGTCCGGGAAGGGCAGTTCCGCCCCGTCGGCGGCCTCGGCGACGACGACGCCGTACGGGGTGAGCCGGCGCCGGGCCAGGGCGAGGTTGGGTGCCCAGGATTCGGTCGCGGCGAGCGTGCCGGGCCGGCGGGGCGTGCGTGAGAGCACCTCGGCGAGCACCTCCCCGCCGCCGGTCTGCACGTCGAGCAGCGCGTCCGCGTCCGCGGCGCGGGCGGCCAGCAGCCGGGTGTAGCCCCACGCGGGGCGCTCCTCGGTGGCGCGCCCGGCGAACCAGGAGAAGTCCCAGCCGTCCACCGGCGCGCTCGCACCCTCCGCCACCAGCTCTTCCAATGATCCCATTCGGTAAGTCCACCGCGGATTCCCTGCCGGGGCAAAGGATTTCCGACACATCGGCACCTTTGGCGGCCGTACGCCGTTAAGCGGAGTGACGGCAGGAGAACGCGATGTCACGGCCGCAGCCACGACCTAGATCCGCCAACAACCTCCGACACGTTCCACGCGGCACGACCTATGTCGGCCGCACGGCGATCCAGAGCCGCGCCCTGGCCATGGTCACCGAGGGCCGGGCGCGCTGGAGCGAGCACCACATGCAGGTCCACGGTGTCTGCGACCGCTGCGGGCACACCTACCCGTGCGAGGACGCACTGCAGGCGGCCTGGCTGATCGTCTACTGGGAGCCGTACCTGCCCGAGCCGGGCCTGGTGCGACCGTATGTCGTCGCGGAATGGGACCCCGGCGACCTTCCGTAGGCTGCTCCGGCGCGGGCGCGGTCAGCCGCGGGTGAAGGTGCCCAGCCCGTTCGCGTCCAGGTGTGCCAGCCGCACCTGCGACGCCGGGCCGGACCCGGCGGAGGTGAACGTCGCCCCGTCCAGGCCGACCGCGTTCTCACCGGTGGTCTCGTAGCTGAAGGTGTTCGCGTCGTAGTGCGTGAGCGGGAACCGCATGCCCTGGGGCCCGAGCGTCATCACGAGCCTGCCGCCCTGCTCGGTCACGGTCAGCGGGCCGTAGTACGGGTTGCGGTAGGTGCCCGTGTAGACGTTCGCCGCCTTGGCGGGCGCCGGGTTCGCGGGCGGCTTGGCGTAGTCGGTCTGCGCCGTGCCCTCGCTGTCGATCTGCGCGAACACGCCGGTCAGGAAGCCCAGCCAGTCGGTCGTCTGGCGGCCGTACGAGGCGACGTCGAGGAAGTTGTACGCGATCGACTCGGCGACGCCGATCGGCTGCGCGTTGGTGAGCACCACGATGCCCAGCTGCTCGCCCGGCAGCATCGCGACGTTGGTGGCCGCGCCGAGGTCGAACGCGCCGGAGTGGCCGATCCGCAGCCGCCCGAACTCGTCGTAGCCGACGTTCCAGCCCAGGCCGTAGAAGCCGGGCTCGCCGTCGGGCCCGCGCGGCGGCGCGGCGACGTTGTGCGGCAGGCGCGTCTGCTGCAGCGCCGCCGCGTCGATCACCTGGCGCCCCTCGAACCTCCCGCCCGCCAGCTGCAACCGCATCCACTTGGCCAGGTCGTCCACGGTCGAGCTGACCCCGCCCGCCGGGCTCTGCGCCTGCGGGTCGCGCACGTACTTCGCCTCCCACCGGTCGCCGACCCTGACGTGCCCGACCGCCCGGTCGGGATCGCGCTCGTAGTCGGCGAAGTCGGAGCTGGTGTCGGCCATGCCCAGCGGCTGGTACAGCGTCCGCCGGGACAGCTGCTCCCAGCTCGTCCCGGCGGCCTTCGCCACGGCCAGCGCGGCGGCGGTCAGCCCGAAGTTGGTGTAGAAGTAGCTCGCCCGGAACGGCGCGAGCGGCTCCTGCCGCAGGTGGGACAGGATGTAAGCGCGGTCGAACCCGAGGTCCTCCAGCAGGTCGCCGGCGTGGTCGGGCAGGCCGCTGCGGTGCGCGAACAGGTCGGCGACGGTGGTGTGGGCACTCGTCCACGGGTCCTTGAGCGCGAACGCCGGGTCGTGCTCGACCACCGGGTCGTCCCAGCCGACCCTCCCGCCGCCGACCACGCCCGCGACCACCGTCGAGGCCACCGGCTTGGACAGCGACGCGAGCTGGAAGACCGTGTCGGCCGCGACGGTGCCGGGCTCGCCGACCTTGCGTACGCCGTACCCCTTGGCGAAGACGACCCGGTCCCGATAGACGACGCCGACGGCCACCCCGGGCACGCCCGTCTTCGTCATCGCCTCCCGCACGAAACCGTCGAGCTGCCCCAGCGCGCGGTCGACCTTCGCCTGGTCGAGCAGCGGCCGCTGCTGCGGGAGCGGCCCGGCCCGCAAGGAAGGGCTCGGCGCCGGGGTGGGGGCGGGTGTGGGCTGGGCGGTCGCGTGGTGCGCCGTAGCCGGACCCACCAGCAGCACGGCGGAGCAGGCCACCGCCGGTGCCCAGCGGCGGCGGTTCGTCCTCATCCACCCAGTGAAGCCAATGTCGCCGGAACTGTCTTGAATATCCGCCCATTTCCTAGAATGGGCATCGACTTGCCGACGCGTTCACACTACCATCCATAGAGTTGAATTCGTGCGCATACGAGGGGGCGACGATGTCGACCGGCCACGAGGTCATGCAGGCCCGCACCTACCCGTTCGGCGACCCGGACCGGCTCAACCTGGACCCGATGTACTCCAAGCTGCGCCGCGAGGAGCCGCTGACCCGGGTGCGGCTGCCGTTCGGCGAGGAGGCGTGGCTCGCCACCCGCTACGACGACGTGCGGCTGGTGCTCGGCGACGCCCGGTTCAGCCGCGCCGCCAGCGTCGGGCGCGACGAGCCGCGCACCCACCCCCGCCAGGGCGAATCCGGCATGCTCTCGATGGACCCGCCAGAGCACACCCGGCTACGCAAGATCATCGCCAAGGCGTTCACCGCCCGGCGCGTCGAGCAGCTGCGCCCGCGCACCCAGGAGATCGCCGACGGGCTGGCCGACGCGATGCAGCAGCACGGCTCCCCCGCCGACCTGGTCGAGCACTTCGCCGACGTGCTCCCGGTGGCCGTCATCTGCGAGCTGCTCGGCGTGCCCTTCGCCGACCGCGACAAGTTCCAGACCTGGTCCGAGGCGATCATCTCGACCACCTCGCTCACCCCGCAGCAGATCATGGAGTACCTCGGCAACCTGCACGGCTACCTCGCCGGGCTGATCGCCCAGCGCCGTGTCCAGGACACCGACGACCTGCTCGGCGCCATGGTCCGGGCGCGCGACGAGGACGGGGACCGCATCTCCGAGCAGGAGCTGGTGGAGCTGTCCGCCGGGCTGCTCGCCGCCGGGCACGAGACCACCGTGACCCAGCTGCCCAACTTCGTGTACGTCCTGCTCACCAACCCCGACCGGTTCGCCGAGCTGCGCGACGACCCGTCGCTCATCCCGACCGCCGTCGACGAGCTGATGCGGTACATCCCGCTCGGCACCGCCGCCGCGTTCGCCCGCTACGCCACCGAGGACATCGAGGTCGGCGGCGTGCTCGTGCGCGCCGGCGAGCCCGTGCTCGGCTCACTCGCCTCCGCCAACCGCGACGGCCGGGTCTTCGAGCACCCCGACGAGCTCGACTTCCACCGCGAGAGCAACCCGCACCTGGGCTTCGGCCACGGCCCGCACCACTGCGTCGGCGCCCAGCTCGCCCGGATGGAGCTGCAGGTCGCGCTGCATACGCTGGTCACCCGGTTCCCGGGCCTGCGGCTCGCCGTCGCCGAGCAGGAGCTGCCCTGGAAGAAGGGCATGCTGGTGCGGGGCCTGCGCGAACTGCCGGTCAGCTGGTGAGCGGCCAGTGGCGGGTCTCGGTCGACCGGGACCGCTGCATCGGGTCGGGCCTGTGCGCCGGCACCGCCCCCGAGCACTTCCAGCTCGTCGACAAGAAGTCGACGCCGCTGCACGAGCTCGTCGAGCCCGACGAGGCGGTCAGCGACGCCGCCGACTGCTGCCCCGTCGAGGCCATCCTCGTCACCGACCCCATCACGGGCACCACCATCGCCCCCGCCTGAACCCACCCCGCACACCGCACCGCGCGCCACCCCGCCCCGCCCCGCCCGCCCCGCCCGCCCCGCCCGCGCCGCCCGCCCCGCCCGCGCCGCCCCGCCCCGCCCACCCCGCCCCGCCCACCCCGCCCCGCCGTGCATAGACGCTGGCCTATCTGGATGACTTTTCGTAGATCACCTTCATTCAGATAGGCCAACGTCGATCGCAAGCGCGGCGGCGGGCGGGTGGCACGGGTGAGATCGGCCACGGGCGGCCGGGGGTGTACGCGGCTGATTCGGTCATCGCGCTTCCGGCTGCGTACAGTTTCCGGGCGAGGTTGACAGGCGAGCACGGAACGGGCAGCGGGATGACGATCAGCGAGCACGAGCGCACGGGCATCGACCCCGCGCGCCTGGAGGTCTGCCTGAACGTGCTGGCGGAGATCGACGAGCTGCCCGTCGAGCACCCCGACGCGGTGGCGGTGCGCCGCGCCGTCGGGCGGATGTTCAAGTTCGTCAAGCAGCAGCGCCGCCGCGACAAGCGGGCCGAGGTGCTGGCCGCCGACGACGCGGTGACCGCCGCGACGGCCACGGCCGCGCCGGGCCGCATCGACGACGAGACCGCCGGCGTGTTCGGGCTGACCTCGCCGACCAAGGGCGAGATCGCCGGGCACCTGCGCCAGGCGCGCGCCTGCTACGTGTGCAAGGACCGCTACACGCAGGTGGACGCGTTCTACCACCAGCTGTGCCCGCCGTGCGCGGAGCTGAACCACGCCCGCCGCGACGCGCGCACCGACCTGACCGGCCGCCGCGCGCTGCTCACCGGCGGCCGCGCCAAGATCGGCATGTACATCGCGCTGCGGCTGCTGCGCGACGGCGCGCACACCACGATCACCACCCGCTTCCCCACCGACGCGGTACGCCGGTTCACAGCGCAGCCCGACAGCCACGAGTGGCTGGACCGGCTGAAGATCGTAGGCATCGACCTGCGCGACCCGGCGCAGGTGGTGGCGCTGGCCGACTCGGTCGCCGCGCAGGGGCCGCTGGACATCCTGATCAACAACGCGGCGCAGACGGTGCGCCGGTCGCCGAGCGCGTACGCGCAGCTGGTGGCGGCCGAGTCGGCGGCGCTGCCGGACGGGCCGCTGCCCGAGCTGATCAGCTTCGGCCACTACAGCGGGGCGAGCCCGGCCGCCGCCGCGATCCAGGCCATGCCGCACCAGCAGCTCAGCCCGGAGCTGGTCACCTCGCTGGCGCTGAGCACCGGCGGGGCGAGCCTGGAGCGCATCGCCGACGGCACCGCCATCGACGCGGGCGGCCTGGTGCCCGACCTCGACCCCAGCAACAGCTGGGTGCAGGTCGTGCAGGAGGTCGACCCGATCGAGCTGCTGGAAGTGCAGCTGTGCAACGTCACCGCCCCGTTCGTGCTGGTCAGCAGGCTGCGCGCGGCGATGGCGGCATCCCCGGCGCGGCGCAAGTACGTGGTGAACGTGTCGGCGATGGAGGGGCAGTTCAGCCGCCGGTACAAGGGCCCCGGCCACCCCCACACGAACATGGCCAAGGCCGCCCTGAACATGCTGACCCGCACCAGCGCCGGGGAGATGCTCAGCGACGGCATCCTGATGACCGCCGTCGACACCGGCTGGATCACCGACGAGCGCCCGCACCCCACGAAGATCCGCCTCGCGGACGCGGGCTTCCACGCCCCACTCGACCTGGTCGACGGCGCCGCGCGGGTGTACGACCCGATCGTGCGCGGCGAGCTCGGCGAGGACCTCTACGGCTGCTTCCTCAAGGACTACAAGCCCTCGCCCTGGTGAGCCCCGCTCAGGCGGCGTGGGTGTCGTCGGCGAGCAGGTCGGCGGCGTCCCGCTCGGTGACCTCGACGGCAGGGCCGAGCACGGTCAGCGCCGCCTGGTAGCCGTCGCCGGGCGCGAGCGTGAACATGCGCGCCGAGGCGACCACGTCCGGCCGTCCCTCGAAGCGGTGCAGCCGGGGCGCCTCGTGCGGCGCCGACACCTCGATCTTCGTCATCGCCACGCGCAGCCCGTCGCCGGTCGCCTTGAGCACCGCCTCCTTGCGCGTCCAGTACGTGTAGAAGCCGTGCTGGTCCAGCGGCGCCGACGCGGTCAGCTCCGCCTCGCACAGCGTCAGCCGGGCCACGCCGAGGATGTCGCGCTGGTCCTGGAACTGCTCGACGTCCACGCCGAGCGGCCCGGTCAGGCCGACCGCGACCGCGATCCGGTCCGCCGAGTGCGACACCGACACCTCCAGCCCACCGGGGATGACGGGCCGCCCGTGCGGCACCGCGCAGGTGGTGCAGGCGCGGTCGATGCGTACCGCCGCGGGCTTCTCCCCGAGGTGGTGCCCGGCCACCACGCGCAGCAGCGCCGCCGCGACGGTCTGGCGGGCCCGGTCCTCGTCGCGGCGCAGCGACGCGCGCCGCTCCCGCTCACCCGCGCTGAGCAGCCGCTGGTGCCAGGGCCGCTCGTCGGACGGCCGGGCCCAGTAGACCCGGCTCTCCCCGGGACGCAGATCCTCGATCACAGCTTCGCCTCGAATCGGGTGACACCGGAGCGGGTGCCGTCGGCGGCGAGCCGGCCCTTGGCCGCCGCGTCGCCGTACAGCGTCCAGCGCAGGAAGTCGGTCATGGTCTTCATCATCGGGTCGAACCCCCGCGCACCGGGGGCGAGGAACTCGCTGTGCCCGCCGCCGAGCAGGGTCAGGAACGCCCGCGGCCAGGACGTCGCGTCGTACGCCTTGCGCCCCGTCTCGTACTTCACCACCGCGTCCCGGTCGCCGTGCACGAACAGCACCGGCGTCCGCGCGCCGCGGAAGCCGCCGAGCGAGCCCCCGGCGATCACCACGGCCGCGGTGACCCGGCTGTCGCGCTCGCCCGCCAGCATGCCCGCCGAGGTGAACCCGCCCGCGGAGTGCCCCGCCGCGGCGATCCGGCCCCCGTCGAGGTGCCCGGCGAACCGGTCCCCCGCCGTCGCGTCCAGCCGCAGCAGCGCCGTCAGCACCGCCGAGCCGTCCGCCGGCTGGCTGATAACGTCACCCGCCCGGAAGGGCGAGGCGTTGCGGTTCGTGTACGGGTAGGCGGGCGCCGCCACCACGAAACCGGCCGCGGCGAGCCGCGTGGTGACCTGCTGGTAGTTGGCGGGCAACCCGCGCAGGCCGTGGCTGAACAGCACGATCGGGAAGCGGCCGGCGGCCACCGGGGCGTCCCGGCGCGCCGACCCGCCCGCCCGGCCGGTGGCCGGATACCAGACGGTGGTCGTCAGTGCGCGGTCCGCGCCGCGGTTCAGCCGCAGCGTGCGTACGCCCACCGCCAGCGCGGCCTTGGGCGCGGACGCCGCGACCGGTGGCGCCGCCGCGGTGGGACCCGGCGTCGCCGACGGGACGGCCGACGGCGCGGCGGAGACCGTGCCCGCGGTGCCGGACGGCGCGGCGCCGGGCGCCTGGCCGGCCGGCGCGGAGCACGCGGCTATGGCCAGCACCAGCGACAACGCGCACATGCGGAGGGGAACGCGACGGTCCGGCACGCCGCCGACTCTACCGGCCCCGCCGCGCCGCACACCCCGCCCTGTGATGGACGTTGGCCTATCTGGATGAAAAAACCATGATCGAAGTCATCCAGATAGGCCAACATCTATGGCAAAACGGGGCGGGGCGGCGGCGTGGTACGGCCGAGCGGTGGCGCGGCCGAGCGGTGGCACGGTGAGGTGTGACGCGGTGGGAGGGCGGGTGCGGTCAGACGCGGGTGACGCGGACGGCGTCGGCGATGACCAGGCCCGCGGCGCTGGTCCAGCGGCTCACGCCGACCAGGTTACGGTCACCCGCGGCCAGGTTGAACGTGCCGAGCGAGCGCCACGCTCCGCCGCCGGTCCGCTGGTCGACGTGCACGGTCTGGTTGCCGCCCGAGGTGACCACGACGTGCGGCGCGGAGGCGCTGTAACCAGGGTCGGCCGCGTGCCACACGTCGACCCGGTGGTTCCCTGCCGCCGGGATGTTGACCTTGAACCAGGCCGAGTCGCTGGCCAGCACCGGGCTGGCGTACCGGTAGTCGGTGCCGTAGCGCTGGCCGGAGTAGGTCGAGGTGCCCCAGTTCGCGCTGGCGGTGAACCGGCCGGCCGTGGTGTTGTCCACGATCGTGGAGAACGACGGCGGCGGCGCGGACAGGCCGAGGTACGCGGCGATGCCGTTGGCGTGCCCCTGCGCGGTGGCGGTGAGGAAGGACGCGTTCTTGAGCAGGTTCGCGTCGTTCACCGTGTCGATGAACAGGTTCTCGGTCAGCACGGCGGGCATCGCGCTCTCGCGCAGCACGTGGAAGTTGGCGGTTTTCTGGCCCCGGTCGGTGACCGAGCCGACGCTGCGCATGCCGGACAGCACCCGCGGGTGCAGCGCGTTGTGCAGGGCGAGCGTGGCCGCGTCGGTGGTCGGGTAGCGGTAGCTCTCGAAGCCGGTGCCGCCGCCGGAGTTGATGTGCACACTGACGAAGATGTCGGCGCCCCAGGCGTTGGCGTCGCTGGTGCGCTGGGCCAGGCTGACGGTGGCATCGGTGGTCCGCGACATGCGGATGTCGACCGCGTACGCCGCCTGCAGGATGTTGCGGATCTGCAGCGCGATGTTGAGGGTCAGCGCCTTCTCCTGCAGCCCGTTGGCGACCGCGCCGGGGTCGGTGCCGCCGTGGCCGGGGTCGAGGTAGACGCGGGGGTTGGCGGCGAACGCCGGTCGGGCGGCGAACGGGGCGACCGCGAAGCCGGCCGCGGCGGCCAGCAGGGTGCGCCGGCGCACGGAGGGGTTACCGAGCATGAGCACCTCTCAGAGGGGGTGGGGGTCGGGCTCGGCGCGACTATAACGACGATCTATAGATCAATGAAAGATGTCTACAACAGAATTAAGGCTCACTGAAGGATTCCTACCGCCCGCACTCGGGCCCTCGAATAGACGTTGGCCTATCACATCGACTCAGACGAGATCGAAGTCGATGTGATAGGCCACCGTCGATGTGCTGGGCCGCCCAGCGGCGCGTGGGGCGGCGTCCCCCCCGCGGCCACGC
>NZ_JBFAOU010000216.1:0-12171 GCF_040675365.1 Catellatospora sp. NPDC049609
TGTTGACCGTGCTGCCCTCGGCGACCGCCGCCTCCTTCAGCTTGACCGCGGTCGGCCCCGCCGCGATGTCGGCGGGGCGGGCGCGCGGTCACGGACAGGATTCAGGTGCTCAGTGGCTGCCGACCGACTCGGGCAGCGATCCGTCGGCCTGGCGCGGCGGCGGTGTAGCGGCCTCTTCTCCGGCATTGCCGCTGGAAGAGTGGGCGTCGGCCAGCACGTCGGCCGGGACGTGCCGTTCGAGGAATCGTCGCGCCAGCCGGATCGAGGGGTGGATGCCGATGGTGGCCGCCACGATGATGCCGGCGATCACCAGCCAGCCGGCCGCGCCCCAGTTCAGCGCGAGGAAGGTGTACACCGCCGGTGCCCAGACCTTGCCGAGGGTGCCGCTCAGCTCGGCCGCGCCCTGGTAGGCGCCGCGCTGGCGCGGGTCCATCAGCTCGGCTTCGAAGGACCAGCTCGCCGCGGAGAGGTAGAGCTCGGCCCCGGTGACGGTGACGTGGCCCAGCCAGACCAGGAAGATCGTCACCCAGCCGACGGTGTCGTGCGTCGCGAGCGTGATCAGGCAGGACAGCACGAAGAACGTCGACGACAGCCGGATCGCCTTGAGCGCGGTCGGCAGGTCCCGGACGCCGCGGGAGGTGACCATCGGCAGGAAGATGCACATCACCGTGTTGGTGGCGAACAGGAACGCCAGCACGACGCGCGGGGCGTCGGTCTGCTCGACCAGCCAGAGCGGGATGACGACGTTCAGCAGCACCTGGTTGGTCCAGAACACCCCGCCGAAGAAGGTGGTGAGCAGCCAACCCGGGTTGCGCAGCGGACCCGGTCCGGGGATGCGCACCTTGCGGTCCTCCGGGCTGCGCTCGTCGTGCGAGGCCCGCGGCAGCCGCGTGACCGCGGCGGCGTTGACCAGGAAGACCGCGGCGGTGAACCAGGGCAGCGCGTGCAGCACGTCGTTGGAGTGGAACGCGAGCGCGATGCCACCCATCACGGAGCCGAGGGTGAAGCCGAGGTTGAGCGCGGAGTACATGTAGGCGCGTGACTTCACCCGCTCGTCCGGCGGCAGCACGTCGATCGTGTACGCGCCGTACGCGGCACCGCCGAGCGCACCGATGACCTCCATGCCGACGGCCATGGCGACGTAGCCCTCGAAGTCGCTGATGAACGGCCACACGGAGAACATCGCCGCCTGCCCGGCGGCGCTGAGCGCCCACATCCTCTTCGGCCCGAAGCGGTCGACCAGCTTGCCCATCGGCACGGCGGCCAGGAAGGCGGCGATGCCGGCGAGCGTCAGGCCGAGACCGACCTGCGCGGCGGACATCCCGACGATCTTGGTGAAGAACACCGCCGATCCGGTCATGAACGTGCCCTGGCCGAGCGCGAACAGCAGCGACTGCACGGATAGGCGGCCGGCCAGCGGCGACGGCGGGCGGGCACGGCTGAGGAGGGCTGAGAGCGTCACCCGGGGATTTTGTAGGCATGGTACGACGGTTGTCGCGTGAATTAGACCCACCCCGACGAGCGGCCCGCTTCCCCGACGACGGATTTCAGAAGCCCGAGGGAGCCATCCGCCGGTGCCGAGCCGCCGCATCCGCTAGCTCGCAGCTCGGTGACGGACGGCTCCACCCTGATCTCCATCCGGTTCTCCACCTCGGGATGGTCCTCGGCGCGAGCCGGTGTTCCTAGCCTTCCTGTCCATGAGAGAACCGGAGACGGACCTGCTCAGCGAGCTGATGCGCGGGTTCTTGGCGAAGGAGGGCAGCCGTATGAGCGGGAAGTCGATCGTGGGGTTGGCGGCGGTGGGGCTGGTCGCGTTGCTGGTGTTCGTGGGATACCGGCTGCTTGTGGTTGAGTTGATCGCGAACCTGCGCCACTGACCGGACGTCGGGAGCCGCCACGCCGGAGCGCGCAGCTATCTCACCAAGAACGCCGGCCGGGAACAGATCGCCGCCGCGCTGCGGGCGACCGCGCAGGGGCAGGCCACCTTCGATCCCGCGGTGTCGCAGCGCATCATCAGCCGCCTGCGGCCGTCGGTCTCGACGGGCAGCTGGCACAACCCGGACCGGCTCACGCCACGTGAAGTGGAGATCCTGCGGTTGATGGCGCAGGGGATGAGCAACCGCGACATCGCCACCGCCCTCTTCATCGGCGAGAGCACCGTCAAGACGCATGTCAACAACACGTTCAGCAAGATCGGCGCGCGGGACCGCACCGACGCCACCAGGTACGCATACCGCCAAGGCCTCATCGCACCGTGACGGCCGAAGCCCCGCGTCGCCTTGCCGGCGCGACGGCCGCGACAGACCCTCGGGGGACCCGGATCGCGGTTCGGGTTCCGCCGCATCGGATCGATGAAGACCCGGCTTGTTCGCAGGCCGGGCGCGGTCGTCATCCGCCACGCATATGATCTGCGGCGTGCCACTGCGACTTGTTCAGGTGAACTTCAAGGCTCGGGATGACGCGGCGCTCGGCCGGTTCTGGGCGGATGCGCTCGGCCTGGGTGTCTCCAGCGAGGGTCCCTGTGTGACCAACCTCGAACCGGTGGGCCTGGTCTACCCGGACCCCGCCGCCCTCTTCATCGATGTCGTCACCGTCCCGGACCCCGAAACGGTGAAGTACCGCGTGCACCTCGATCTCGCCACCACCTCTGCGGCCCATCAGGCGGAGCTGGTCGCGCGCCTGAAGGAGCTCGGTGCGACGCCCGCCGACGTGGGCCAGGGCGACGTCCCGTGGACGGTCCTGGCCGACCCGGAGGGCAACGTGTTCTGCGTGCTGGAGCCCCGGGAGATCTACCGGGACACCGGGCCGGTCGCCGCCGTGGTGGTCGACTGCGCGGACCCGCGTGCCATGGCCAGGTTCTGGGGCGAGGCGATGGACTGGAAACTGCACGAGGTGACCGACGACCATGCGCGGCTGCGTTCGGCCAAGGGCGTCGGGCCGTATCTGGAGTTCATCCGCACCTCCGGCACGAAGACCGTGTGGAACCGCGTCCATCTCGACGTGGCGCCGTACCTCAGTGATGATCATGCGGCGGAGGCGGCCCGGCTGCAGGCCCTCGGCGCGACCCTCGTCGACGTCGGCCAGGGCGACGCCGTCTGGAAGGTCCTCGCCGACCCGGAGGGCAACGAGTTCTGCGTCCTGTCCCCGCGCTGACGCGGAGCTTCGCGGGACGGGTGTCCGGCGGGCCATGGCCGTCGTCATGACCCGCCGCCCGGCCCGCCACGGCGGAGCCCGCCGACCTCGCTGTGTGAAGAGAGCTCCTACGGCTGGAAGTACTCCGACATCAGTGCTGGGGGTGGAGCCGATCGCCAGGATCATCACCAGCCCGAGCAGCACGTAGACGAGCAGGAACCCGGCAGTCAGCCAGCGCACCAGGGCCGTGTGGCGGTCGAGCGCCGGGTCGGTCGTGTCCATGGCCGGCAGTGTAGGCGCGCCGCGAGCCGGCCTGTCGGCGGCGAAGGCGCTTCAAGGGCACCATCAGTGCCGGGGTGGCCGGCCCCCGCGTCGGCTGCGAAAATCGCTGTCCGGTCATCGGAGCACAGTGATAGAAAGCCGGGGTGCACAAGATCCTCACGTTCCCTGATCAGCTGCGGCTGATCAACGAACGGTCTGCCGCCTTCCGCGCTGCGGTCGCCGCGGCACCCAGCCTCGACGTTCAGATGCCGACCCATCCCGAGCGGACGCTGTTCGATCACGTGCAACACCTGGGCATGGGTCGCCGCAAGGCAGCCGCCATCGTCGCCGCCGGGCCCGCGGACGCTCCGCCGGAGGAGTCCGCATGGGGAGGCGGCACGGGTGCACCTCGGGAGCGCGAGGGTCTCCTGGCCTGGTGGGTCGAGTCCGTCGAGCACCTGGCGAGCGTGCTGCGCGAGGCGGGCCCGGATCGCGGTTGCTGGACATGGTGGGCGGACTCGCCGTCACCGCAGACCTCCGGGGCCTGGGCGCGGCGCCAGCTCCACGAGATCGCGGTGCACACCTACGACGTCCAGCTCACCGGGGGTGCCCCGCAGCCGATACCGGAGGAGATCGCCCTCGACGGTTTCGACGACTGCCAGTTCACCCTCTGCGCGACGACGGTCGCCTGGCCACACGAACCCGCCATCGTCGATTACCACGCCACCGAGGGCTACTCCTGGCGTCTTCGGCTGTCCCACGACGGCGCACAGGTCGCCCACCTCACGCCCGCTGCCGGCGAGGACACGGCCGACGTCTCCGCCCGGGGCACGGCCAGTGACCTGGTCCTGTTCTTCTACGGCCGCATACCGCTGGATGCGCTGAAGTTCGAAGGCGACCGTCGTATCTTCGATCAGCTCGAAGCCTGGGACCCGTCCGTGTGACACCGACGACAAACGAGAACGCCGGCGTTCAGCACGAGGTCGACAGGTAGGCCATCTCCTGGTCGGTGAGAACCAACGGCGTGCCGGCGGCGCCGTCCGCGGAAGTCGCAGGCCAGTCCCCGCCAGGACTTGAGCTGGGCATGGGCGCGTTCGCCGACAGCCCGCCGGCCGGGCAGGACCCGGTTGGCGTTCTTGCGCGGCTCGGGCAGCACCGCGTTACCCCGTCGCTTTCCCGTGACCAGCGCGTAGGCCATCCCCACAGGTCCGCCACGTACCATGGCGCCGCGTTTCCCTGGTTCGCCTCCGGGTCGGCTCGACCGCAGTTGGCGAGCGTGGGCCGAGTCGAGGAGGACGTCTTGCGGATACTGGTGGCCGACGACGACACCGCGGTGCGTGACTCGCTCGCGCGCAGCCTCAGGTTCGAGGGCTACGCGGTGGACGTCGCCGCGGACGGGGCCGAAGCGCTCGCCTCCGTGCTCGGCGCCGAACCCGATGCGCTAGTGCTCGACGTGATGATGCCCGGCGACGACGGGCTCGACGTATGCCGCTCGCTGCGGGGGAGAGGCATCGTGGTCCCCGTGCTGATGTTGACCGCCCGCGACAGCGTCGGCGACCGCGTCGCCGGCCTGGACGCCGGTGCCGACGACTACCTGGTGAAACCGTTCGCGCTGCAGGAGCTGCTCGCCCGCTTGCGCGCGCTGCTGCGCCGCGCCGTCCTGGTCGGCGCGGGCAGCCAGCACGAGCCGCTGCGTTTCGCCGGGATCACCCTCGACCCCGTCACGCGCGAGGTGACCGCGGACGGCCGGCCCGTGCGGCTGACCCGCACCGAGTTCAGCATCCTCGAAGTCTTCCTGCGCCATCCCCGCCAGGTCCTGACCCGGTCGGCGCTGTTCGAGCAGGTCTGGGGATACGACTTCGGCGAAAGCTCCAACAGCCTGCACGTGTACCTGGGCTACCTGCGTCGCAAGCTGGAGGCCGACGGCCGCGACCGCCTGCTGCACACCGTGCGCGGCGTCGGCTACGTGCTGCGCGAGACCCCGCTGTGAGCATCACCAACCGGTTGAGCGTCATCGCGGCGCTCGCCGTCGCCGTCGCGGTCGTGGCCGTCAGCGCCATGGCGTTCCTGCTCGTCCAGGAGGAGCTGTACCGGCAGCTCGACGCCCAGCTCGACGCCGACGCCCGCACGATCGCAGCTCAGCCGGACCGGTGGATCGTCCCGTCGGCGGTGAAGCCGGCACCGAAAGGTCCCGGCGGCGAGCAGCGGCGCGACATCAGGGAGGACGGCCTGGGGCCGCGCTGGCAGATGATCACCGTCAAGGGTGTCGCCTTCACCTCCGCGCTGCCGGTCACCGGCGGTGCCCTGGCAGTCATCAACGGGCGGGCGGCCGGCAGCAGGGAGACGGTCACCGTCGACGATGAGCAGCTGCGGATGGTGACACTGCCCCTCGACGAGGGCGGCGCCATCCAGGTGGCCCAACCGCTCGGACCGCTCCAGCACACCCTCCGCCGGCTGGCCATGCTGCTCGCGTTGGGCTGCCTCGGCGGTGCCGCGCTGGCGGCTCTGCTCGGGCGCAGTGTCGCCCGTGCCGGGCTGGCGCCCATCCACCAGCTGACCGGCGCCGTGGAGCGGGTGGCCGCGACGCGGGACCTGCTCACCGCGATACCGGTGCGGGGCCACGACGAAGTGGCCCGCTTGGCGGGAGCGTTCAACGACATGCTCGCCGCGCTGACGGCGTCGCGTGCCGCGCAGCGGGCTCTCGTCGAAGACGCCGGGCACGAGCTGCGCACGCCGCTGACGAGCCTGCGTACCAACATCGAGCTGCTGGTGCGGGCGGAGGCCGAGCCCGAGTCGGGCCGGACGCTGCCCGCCCAGGACCGCGCCCGGCTGATGCAGGACCTTGAGACCCAGGTCGTGGAGCTGACCCAGCTCACCAACGAGCTGGTCGACCTGACCCGGGAGCAGACGAGCCCGGAGCAGGCCGAGCCCGTCGACATGGCCGAGGTGGTCGTCGGGGCCGTCGAACGGTGTCGCGGCCGCACCGCGGTGCCGATCGACGTCGACCTGGTCACCGCGGAGCTGACGGGCCGTCCCGGCGCGTTGGAGCGGATGGTCCTGAACCTGCTCGACAACGCCACCAAGTGGAGCCCGGCCGGCGGGCGGGTGAGCGTGCGCCTGCGCCACGTCGGACAGCAGCTGGAGCTGACCGTCGTCGACGCCGGCCCCGGCATCGACGAAGCCGACCGCCTGCGCGTGTTCGAGCGGTTCTACCGAGCACCCGCGGCCCGGGCACTACCCGGCTCCGGCCTGGGCCTGGCCATCGTCGCGCAGACGGTGGCCCAGCACGGCGGCACGGTGACCGCGGAGCCGGCGACCACCGGCGGCGCCCTGCTGCGGGTGCTGATGCCCGCCAACTCATCGCATTTTCTTAACGAACCGACCAACAGCGCTTAGCTGCCTGCGCCACCGTGTCCTGCATGACAACAGAGCCTGACGAAACCCCACCCGCCGACGCCTCCGCAGAGCCGGCGGCCCCGCCGGCAGCGCCTGCCGCCCCGCCCGCTGCGCAGCCGGCCGCGGCACCGGCTCCGCGGCGCGTGTCGGGCAGACTCGGCCTGGCACTGGCCGGGGCGTTCCTCGCCGGAGCGGTCTGCACCGGATGCCTCGGTTTCGCGGTCGTGTTCGTGGCGCACCACGCCGACGACCACCGCGAGTTCGGTGTCGATCACCCGAAGGTGGAGCGCGTGCTGCCGGATCGCGGTGAGTGGAGGGGCGAGAAGGGTTGGCCCGGCGGCGGGGTGCCATGGGAGAAGCCCGAGTGGCCCGGGCCGCAGGACAGGGGAGTCTGGCCGGATCCCCACGGCAAGCTCGGCGTCCCGGGCCTGCCGGCACCCGATGAGAAACCCCCATCGCCGGTGCCGTCTCCGTCGCGGTCCTGATCAGAACGCGGTAGCAGGTTGAACCGAGGCCGGGGTCGTGCCGTCGTCGTCGATGGCCGACCCCGGCCTCGCCGGGCACGGACGTAGCGCGCCAGGTCACGCTGCGAGAATGTCCTTGCCGGCCGGACTCCGACCGCGAACGATCATGGACGTGTCGATCACAGGTATGGATGCGGAGATCCCGGCTGGCGGAATCGTCGTCGTCATCGATGTCATCCGGGCTTTCACGACGGCCGCGGTTGCCTTCGAGCGCGGCGTCACCGAGATAGCCTGCGCGCCGTCAGTCGAGGTCGGCCGAGGTCTGCGGCGGCGACACCCGGACCGTCTCCTGGTCGGGGACGGGACCGGCAGACCTGGTCGCGGGCATCATGGAGGGCGCCGCTGAGCATGCTCGCGACTACGCACGCATGCCCGCGTCCGAACGCGTCGATCTTTCCAGGGATCTCCGCTTCTGCCGCGACGTCGACCGGTCCGCATTCGCCATGGTCGGCGAAGTCCGCAAAGATCACGTTGTCCTCACCACGGTGCCGTGCTGAGGCGGGGCAACCGCCGGACCGGACGCGCCGCGTACCTTCGATGACGCGCGTCCGCCACGATCAGCGCGACGATTGATCCGCACCCACACGCGGTACGAGAAGGGGCACATCCGATGAGCGACTGGAACGCCAAGGTGATCGAGGAATTCCGCGCGAACGAGGGCCGCGTGGGCGGGCCGTTCGACGGCGCGCCGATGGTGCTGGTCCACCACCGGGGCCGCAAGAGCGGCCGCGAGCTCGTCAACCCGATGATGTACCTGCCACACGAGACCGACGACGACGTCATCTACGTGTTCGCGTCCAAGGCGGGCGCACCCCGCAACCCCGACTGGTACTACAACCTCACCTCGGCCGACGGTGCCGCCGTCGAACTCGGCACCGGCACCTACCCTGTCCGCGTGCGGGAGCTGACCGGAGACGAACGCGACCGGCGATACGACGAGCAGGCCCGGCGCCACCCCCGCTTCGCCGAGTACGCGGAGAAGACCAACGGTGTCCGGACCATTCCGGTACTGGAACTGACCCGCATCACGGCGGCCTGAACCGGCGCGCCGCGATCGACAGCGTCGCGCGGCGCCCTCGACGCGTGCCTGGCACTGCCACGCGGCCGTCGGCTGTCCGGATCGATCCGTAAGCCGGCCGGATCCGATCTTCGGTAGGGCGAAGATCAGGTGCAGCCTGGAGACATGAACAGAGCGCTTGTGGTCATCGACGTTCAGGAGTCGTTTCGCCGGCTCCCCGACTGGCATCTGGCTTCGCAGCCCGACATCGTCGGCCAGGTCAACCGGCTGGTAGACCTGGCCAGGGCGCAGGACGACCTGGTCGTCTGGGTCCTCGGGGCACGCGCTGGTTCGGGCACCGTCTTCGACCCCGCCCTCGGGCACGTCCGGTTGATGGACGGGCTGGACCCGGCGGCCGACGAGCCGGTGCTGGTCAAGTCGGCTCACAACGCGTTCACCACGACGAACCTGCACCAGCTGCTGACCCGTCGGGGTGTACGCGAGTTGACGGTCTGCGGCATCAAGACCGAGCAGTGCTGCGAGACGACCACCCGCGTGGCCGCCGACCTGGGGTTCGACGTCACCTTCGCGATCGACGCCACCGCCACCTGCCCGATTCCTGATCCGTCCGGCGGGCCCTCGCTGGGCGTGGCGGACATCATCGAGCGCACCCGGTACGCGCTGTCCGGGCGATTCGCGACGGTCCGCACGGTTGGTGAGCTGACCGGCGCGGCCGTACGCTGACCCGCCATGCCGCGCATCGTCTTCGTCCTCGTGCCCTCGGTGCACCTGCTGGAGGTGGCGGCACCGGCTCAGGTCTTCTCCATCGCCACCGATCTCGGCTGCGACTACCGGCTGCACTACGTGTCCGACGAGCCCGAGGTGCGCAGCGTGCAGGGGCTGTCCTTGAACGTCGACGTCGAGTGGCCGCCCTTGACCGCCGACGACCTGGTGGTGGTGCCCGGATGGCGTGGGCCCGAGCGGATGATCGGCGCCGGGAACGCCCGGCGGCTGCGTGAGCACCACGCGGCCGGCGGGACGGTGGCCGGTATCTGCGCCGGAGCCGACGCCCTCGGCCGTGCGGGCCTGCTCGACGGGCGCCGGTGTACCACCCACCACGCGATACAGGAGGATCTCGCTCGTGCCTACCCGGCGACGACGGTGGTGCGCGACGTCCTCTACGTCTCCGACGACCGGATCGTCACCTGCGCGGGCGTGGCCAGCGCGACGGACCTCGCGCTGCACCTGGTGAGTGTGCGGAACGGACCGGTCGTGGCCGCCGCCGTAGCGCGGACCATGGTCGTCTACGCCGGCCGGGACGGCGGCGATCCGCAGCTGAGCCCGGTCCTGCGGCACCGGTCGCACGTCGACGAGGCGGTGCATCGCATCCAGGACCTGATCGACGGTCGCTTCACCGAGCGGCTGCCACTGAGTCTGCTGGCGAAAGCCGCGGGATGCAGCGAGCGGTCGGTCACCCGCCTGTTCCGGCGGGCGATCGGCACCACCCCGCTGGCATACCAGCAGATCCTGCGCCTGGAACGAGCCGAGCACCTGATCGACCGCGGCGCGACCGTGGATGCCGCGGCCCGTGAGGTCGGGTTCACGGACGCGCGGATGCTGCGGACGCTGCGCGCCAGGAAGCAGCACGAGCGCGGCTGATCCGGAGTCGGCGGGCAGCCGCACGTCGCCGCCTCGACCTCGTCGAGGGGACCGACCGAGGCGTCAGCCGGCGGCGTTGTTGCGTGCCTGCAGCAGCTCGCCCAGTCCGAGCGTGACGTCGGTGGTCTCGGTGTCGCGGTCCCCGAGCTGCCGGGCCAGCACCTCGCAATATGTCGGGCGGGCCGCGGCATGCCGGGCGCGCCCGGCGTCGGTCAGGAACACGTTGATCCCACGGCGGTCGACCTCGCAGAGTCTGCGCTCGATGAGACCTTGCTTCTCCAGGCGGCCGATGAGGCGGGACAGGGCGCTCTGGGTGATCGGCACGACGTCGGCGATGTCCTGCACCCGCGGCTTGTCCTGATCGGTGCATTCGGCCAGCTGGTCCAGCACCTCGAACTCCTGACAGCTCAGGCCGTGCTGCTGCTCCAGCGCTTGCTCCAGGGCGTTGCCGATGCGGACCCTGCTGGCCGTGAGCTGCCGCCACTGATCGACGAGGGCCCGAGCGACCTGCGCGCCGCCGACGGTCGTCTCCATGCCCGCACCCTAGCACATGCGCCCGCACTAAATGCGCGAGAACTAGGTGTAGCAGAATAAAGTTCGTCTGCACTTTGTTCTTGCGCATTAAGTGCATGTGCACTTAGTGTCCCTCGGGTGAGCCAACACGACACCGTCACGCCGTCCCCGCCCCACCGGTCACCCCGCCGGATCCATCGCTCCGAAGACGTCGCCGAGCACCGACGCTCGGCCGACTCCACCGCGGCTACGCCCGCGCAGGTCCAGCAACCACCCGCGTACGCGGCATCCGGTGAGCAGCCGGCGATCTGGTCCCGCAACTTCCGGTACTACTTCACCGCCCGCAGCGCGGGCCTGCTCAGCTGGGCCATGCTGCCGGTCGCGGTCGCGGCAGGCCTGCTCACCGGCGGGTACGGCCTGGACACCGCGGGTTACGCGATGGCGTTCCTGGTCGGCCCGTTCGCCGGGCTGGTGCTCTTCGGCGGGGTGCTGGCCGACCGGTTCACCGCCCGCCGCATGATGATCGCCGCCGACCTCGCGAACCTGGTCGCCCACGTGCTGCTCGCCCTGCTGTTCTTCTACGGCATCGCCCACCTCTGGCAGCTGTACGCGCTGCTGGTCGTGGCCGGCACCGCCAACGCGATGTTCCAGCCGGGTGCGTCCTCGACCGTCCCGCTGGTGGCCCGCGACGTCCAGGGGGCCAACGGGGTGCTGCGCACCTCCGAGGCGCTCACCGGCCTCGGCGGCCCGGCGCTGGCCGGGGCACTGGTCGGCTTCGGCGCCACCGGCTGGGTGATGCTGCTGTCCGCCCTGGCCTACGCGACCAGCGCCCTCTGCCTGGTCGCCGTCCGGCTCGGGCGGGTGCCCGCCCCGCCGGCCGGCGAGAGCCTGTGGCGCAACCTCGTGGTCGGCTGGCAGGAGTTCCGTGCCCGCAGCTGGCTGTGGGGCGTCATCGTGATCTGGATGTTCTTCGCGGTGCTCTCCTGGGGGCCGCAGCTGTCGGTCGCCGCCGGCGTCATCGTGCCCGAGCACGGCGCCTCGGCCTTCGGGCTGCTGAATGCCGCGCTGGGCGCCGGCACCGTGGCCGGTGGGCTGCTGGCCATCCGGTACAAGCCCGCCCGGCCACTCGCGGCCGGGGCGGTGGCGATGCTGGCCTACCCGCTCTACCCGCTGGGCATCGTGCTCGGCTGGCCGGTCTGGCTGCTCGCCGCCGCCCAGATCGCCGTCGGCGCCGGGATCGGCGTCTGGGGCGTCATGTGGGCCACCAGCGTGCAGACCCAGGTCCCGGGCGAGGTGCTCAACCGGGTCCACGCCTACGAGGTCGCCGGCTCCGTCGGCATGTATCCCATCGGCAGCGCCCTGGCCGGCCCGGCCGTCGCGGCCTTCGGCACCGACCAGGTGCTGCTGGTAGGCGTCGTGGTCGCGCTGCTCACCGCCGCGGCACTGCTGGCCGCCCGCCCTATCCGCACCCTGCGCCGGGTGCCCTCCGGCGCCTGAACGAGTGACCGGGGTGTCCCGGTGGCGGCGGCCGACACCGCCGAGGACATGCGCGCCGTCGCCGACGAGGTGGTCTGCGTCGCGCGAACTTAAACGCGCCCTCGGTGACAGCTATGCGTAACTGGTATTCCGCCAGCGAGTTAGCTGGATTGCCTGGCCTGCCAGGTACAGAGCGCGCAATCCAACTACGTG
>NZ_JBFAOU010000217.1:0-11793 GCF_040675365.1 Catellatospora sp. NPDC049609
CATCGCCCCGGCCGCGGGCGGGGCGGCCGGGCGGGGGGCCCGGCCGCACCGCGCGCGGGTGCGACGTCAGAGACCGAAGAAGGCGGCTATGCCGCGGGCGTGCCCGCGGGCGGTGGCCGTGAGGAAGTCCGCACGCTTGAGCAGGTTGGCGTTGGCCAGCGTGTCGATGAACAGGTTCTCGGTGAGCACGGCGGGCATGTTGCTCTCCCGCAGCACGTGCAGGTTGGCCGACTTCTGGCCGCGGTCGGTGACCGAGGCGACCGTGCGCATCTGGCTCAGCACGTTCGTGTGCACGAGGTTCTGCAGGCGCACGGTGGTGGCGCCGACGCCCGGATACCGGTAGCTCTCGAAGCCGGTGCCGCCGCCGGCGTTGATGTGGATGCTCACGAAGATCGCGGCGCCCCACGCGTTGGCGTCGTCGGTGCGGTAGGTGAGGCTGCGGGTCACGTCGGTGGTGCGGGACATGCGCACGTCGACGTTCCAGTTCGCCTTGAGGATGTCGCGCGTCTGCAGGGCGATGTTGAGGGTGAGGGTCTTCTCCTGCAGGCCGTTGGCGACCGCGCCGGGGTCGGTGCCCCCGTGGCCGGGGTCGATGTAGACCTTGGGCGCGGCCGCGAAGGCCGGTGCGGCCGCGAAGGGAGCAACGGCGACACCTGCGGCGGCAGCCAGCAGGGTGCGCCGGCGCAGGCCGGGGTTTCCGTTCATGTGTACACCTCTGGGGGGCGAGGGAACCTGGACGGGCGTGAATCTATCGCATGTGCATGTATCTATGAAGATGTCTTACGTAGATTTATGGTTTGTTGTATGTTTCCTTCATCAAGGGCGCAGGCGGGTCGACACGGGCACCTCCGCCGGCCGAACCCCTCAGCGAGCGGCCACGCGCTCGCGGCAACGCCCTCGCGCCGCGTCCGGACCGTCGTGATCGCAGTGAGCGCCTCACGGCCGGTGACGTCGCCCGCAGCGCTACGGCCGCAGCGACACGTACTCGGCGATGATGCCGTCGAGGACGCGCCGCGCGGAGTTGTCCGCCTCGTCGCCGTCGTCCGGTGTGTGGGGGTAGGTGGCGAGTGCCTTCCAGAGCGCCCAGCCCCGCCCCCGTGACCATTCCGCCTCGTCGACGGCCAGCTTCTCCCGGAACGCCTGCCGTCCCTCGACGGTCAGCAGCGTCCAGGCGATCGCCAGGTCACAGGCCGGATCGCCGACGCCGCAGGTCCCGAAGTCGATGACAGCGGCCAGCTGCCCGCCGCGGAGCAGGATGTTGCCCTGGGCGACATCGCCGTGGAACCACATGTCGGTCCCGTCCCAGGGCGCGTCGAGCGCGTCCCGCCAGATCCCGCCGACCAGGTCCACGTCGACGTGACCGGCCAGCCTGGGGAGCGCGTCACGCACCACGCCGGCATAGGTCCGCAGGGTCCCGCCGCGGAACCAGTTGTGGATCCCGGGACGTGGGCCGCCGGACGGATCGACCTGCCGCAGGGCCGACAGGAACTCGGCCAGTTCCACCGCGAACCGGACCGGGTCGGCGATGCGGTCGGCGCTCGCCGTCTCGCCGTCGAGCCAGGCATAGACCGACCACGGGAAGGGATAGCCCGCACCGGGTTCACCCTTCCCCACCGGGGTGGACACGGGCAGCGGAAGGCGGGGCGCCAGCACCGGCAGCCACCGGTGCTCCTTCTCCACCGCCTGCGCGTACTCGGCAGCGCTGGGCATCCGCGCCGACAGCCGCGGCCCGAGGTGGAAGGTCCAGTTGTCCCAGCCGCCCTTGGCCACCGGCGTGACGGGCAGGCCCGCCCATTGCGGAAACTGGGTGGCCACGAGCCGGCTCACGAGCTCAGCGGGAACGTCGATGCGCTTCGGCACGGGACCGAGATCGGGCGTGTCGCTCACTGAATGGAGTCCTTGTCTGTCGACGATTCGCGGTCAGAGCGAACCCACCAGGCACGCATGCTGTCAATGAGATTTCGACGGCCAGGCCCGTCCCACGGGCACGGGCGCGCCTGCCGGCCCCTGCCGGAACAGCCCTCGCGCGGCTCAGTACGGCGGGCAGGGCACGTCCGTCATCGTCGCGTAGCCCGCCGCCGGCGCGGACAGCCGTACGCAGATGCGCGTGGTGTACGAGGACAGGCCGCTGCTGCCGTCACCGGTGATGACCAGATCGAGCGTGACGTTGCCCGCCTCGTCGGCGTGCGCGGCCAGCGTCCGCTTGCCGAGGGTGTCGGCCAGCTCGCGCACGCGCTCGGGCCTGCGCAGCTCGGGTTGCTCCGCGAGCAGCCGCTCCGCCCATGACAGCGTCTGCTCGGCACCGATGCGGGCCTCCTGATCCGCCTCCCGCCGGGCCGCTTCCTCGCCCAGCGGGTCGACGGCGCGCACCGTGAAAATGACAAGCAGCACTGCGCCGTACCCGAGCAGGAACACACCCGCGATCGACAGGACGACGGTAATCCAATGTGTCCGGTGGGAAGAGTCGGCATCCATCCGGCCATCGTGGACGATGGAACCGCTCCACGCTGACCCGTCCTCGGCGCAGCGCGTGCCGGTGGCCGCCGCATACCGCGTGCGTCGTGACAACTTGTGGGTTGTCACGACAACCCACAAGTTGTCACCTGAAGGCGACACCGTCCCGGGACACCGACGCCGCCCGCAAGGCGGCCGCGGCGGCCGGGCCGCTCGTCAGTCGGCCGGCACGATGATCGGCGTACCCGCGACGGGATCGGACACGATCACACAGGCCAGGCCGAACACCTTCTCGATCAGCTCGGCGGTGATCACCTCACCCGGGGTGCCTTCGGCGACGATGGCGCCCCCGGCCATCGCGATGATGTGGTCGCAGTAGCGGCTGGCGAGGTTGATGTCGTGCAGCACCGCCACGATCGTCTTGCCGGACTCCGCGTTCAGCCGGCGCAGCAGACGCAGCAGCTCCACCTGGTGGTTGATGTCCAGGAAGGTGGTGGGCTCGTCGAGCAGCAGCAGGTCGGTGTCCTGGGCCAGGGCCATCGCCACCCACACCCGCTGCCGCTGCCCGCCGGACAGCTGCCGCAGCGGGCGGTTGACCAGCTCCGCGGTGTCGGTGGCGTCCAGCGCCCGCGCCACGGCGTCGTGGTCGCGGTCGGTCCAGGTGCGGAACCAGCCCTGGTGCGGGTAGCGGCCGCGGGAGACGAGATCGGCGACGGTGATGCCGTCGGGGGCGACCGGGGCCTGCGGCAGCAGCCCGAGCACCTTGGCGACCTCCAAAGTGCTGAGGTCGGCCACCGATCTGCCGTCGAGCAGGACGGTCCCCGCGCGCGGGCGCAGCAGCCGGGCCAGGCCGCGCAGCAGCGTGGACTTGCCGCAGGCGTTCGCACCGACGATCGCGGTCACCTTGCCGTCGAGCACGGTGACGTCGAGGTCGCGTACGACCGTCCGGGCGTCGTAGCCGAGGGTGAGCCCCTCGGCGCGCAGTCGGGTCATCCGCCTGCTCCTTGTCTGTTCGTGGTGGCCAGCAGCCACAGCAGGTACGGCGCGCCGACGGCGCCGGTGACCACCCCGGTCGGCAGCGGCGTGGGCAGCAGGTGGACGGCGACGAGGTCGGCGGTCAGCAGCAGGGCCGCGCCGACGAGGGCGGCCGCGGCGATGCCGCCGGTGGCGGGGCCGAGCAGGCGGTTGGCGATCGGGCCGGCGACCAGGGCGACGAAGACGATCGGGCCGGCGACCGCGACCGCGAGCGCGGCCAGCAGCACGGCCGTGCCGAGCAGCACCGCGCGGGTGATCTCCACGCGCGCGCCGAGGGCCCGGGCGGAGTCGTCGCCGAGTTCGAGCACCCGCAGCCTGCGGGACAGGAGCACGGCCAGCGGCAGCAGCACCACGAGCGCGCCGGAGAGCAGTTTCAGCTCGTCGTCGCTGGCCTGGCCGACCGAGCCGGTGAGCCAGTGCATGGCCTGCCGGGCCTCGAACAGCTCCGCCTTGGTCAGCATGAAACCGGTGACGCCCTCGAAGAAGACGGCGGTCCCGATGCCGATGAGGATGAAGCGGTAGCCGCTGACCCCGTCGCGCCAGGCCAGCACGTACATGAGCAGGGCCGCGCCGACCGCGCCGCCCAGGGCCAGGGCGCAGACGAGCAGCCCGCCGACCTGGAACAGGACGATGCCGGTGACGGCGGCCAGGCTCGCGCCGGAGGTGATGCCGACGAAGTCGGGCGAGGTGAGCGGGTTGCGCAGCAGCTGCTGGAACACGGTGCCGGAGGCGCCGAGGGCCAGGCCCACGGTCAGCGCGGACAGGGCCGTCGGCAGCCGCAGGCCGCGCACGACGAAGTCGACGCTGGGCACGTCGGCCAGGTGCAGCACCGAGGTGACGACCTCCTGCGCGGTGAGCCGGAAGCTGCCGACCATCATCGTCAGCACGAACAGGCCGATGACGGCGGCGGTGAGCCCGGTCGTCACGGCCAGGGCGCGCGCGGCACGGCGGCGGCGCGTCGCGCGCAGGGCGGCGGCGGTGCCGGTGCGCGGCGTGGCGGTGGCCGGGGTGGCGGTTGTGGTCATGTCAGGCCTCCGACAACCTGCCGTACCGGACGATGCCGATGAACACGGGTGCGCCCAGGACGCCGAGCACCACGCCCACCTGCAGCTCGCCGGGGGCGACGACGACCCGGCCGACGACGTCGGCCAGCAGCAGGATGATCGGCGAGAGCAGCATGGCGTAGGGCAGGATCCAGCGGTAGTCGGGCCCGCAGATGAACCGGGCCAGGTGCGGCACGACCAGTCCGACGAAGACGATCGGGCCGCAGGCGGCGGTCGCGGCGCCGGCGAGCACGGCGACGATCGCGAACGCGGCCGCGCGGGTCAGGCCGACCCGCTGGCCGAGGCCGCGGGCCATGTCCTCGCCGAGGGCCAGGCCGTTGAGCGCCCGCCCGCAGGCCAGCGAGGCGACGAGGCCGACCAGCAGGAACGGCGCAACCCCGGTGAGGATCGGGGCGTACCGGCCGGCGAGCGAGCCGACCTGCCAGAAGCGCAGCTCGTTGAGCGCGTCCACGTTGGTCATCACGATGCCGGTGGTCAGCGAGCCCATGCCCGCGGTGACGGCCGCCCCGGCCAGGGCGAGCTTGACCGGGGTGGCGCCCTCCCGGCCCAGCGACGCGATGGCGTACACGAGCAGGGTCGCCACGATGGCGCCCGCGAACGCGAACCAGATGTAGAAGCCGACGCCGCGGATGCCGAGCACGGTGATGGCCAGGACGACGAAGGCCGCCGCGCCGGAGTTGACGCCCATGATGCCGGTGTCGGCGAGCGGGTTGCGGGTGACGCCCTGCAGGACCGCCCCGGCGACGCCGAGGGCGGCGCCGACGAGGATGCCGAGCAGCGTACGCGGCACCCGCATCTCCAGCGTCACGGTGTGCTCGATGGAGCTGCCGCCGTCGAGGCCGGCCAGGGCGCGCAGCACGTCGGACAGGCCGATGGAGCGGGAGCCGAGCGTGATGCTGAGGAAGGCGACCAGGGCGAGGATCACGCAGAGCACGGCGAGCCCGGGCCCGAGGGCCAGAGCTCGCCGTGCCCGCACTGTTGAGCTGTTCATCCGGGGGACGTCAGCTGCCGATGTTCTCGTCCGCGGCCTTGATCGCCACGGTGAGCTTGTCCAGCTCGGTGGCGAAGTGGCCGTAGGTGTGCAGCCAGTACGCGGGCCACGCGACGACCGCGCCGGACTTGGCCGCCTTGATGGAGAACCAGGTCGGCTGCTTCTTGCCCCACTCGGCGTTGGCGGTGTCGGTGTAGGAGCGGCCGTCCCACAGGATCAGGTCGGGCTGGTACTTGTCGGCGTTCTCCCAGCTGAGGTTCTCCCAGTACGGGAAGCCGGGGTCGGGCTTGTCGGGGTTGACGACCTTCAGGCCCCACTTCTGGAAGTCCAGCAGCTCCGGCGCGTACTCGGGGTTGGCGACGTAGACCTTGTCGTCGGCCGGGGACATGGCCAGGGCGGTCAGGTTGGGCTTGGCCGCGACCGCCTCCTTGAACGTGGCCAGGGCCTGTTCGAACTTCGTCTTGGCCGCCGCGATCTCCGGGGAGTCCACCTTGGCGCCGAGGCTCTTGGCGAGGTTCTCGTAGCCCTGGGCGAGGTCCAGGATCGACTTGCCCTGGGAGACGCCGACGACGGGGGCGAGCTCCTTGAGCTTCTTGCTCTTCTCGTCGACGCCCTCCTCGAGGCCGCTGTGGGCCTTCTCGGCGGGCCAGTAGTCGGCGACGATCAGGTCGGGGCGCAGCGAGGCGGCCTTCTCGACGTCGATCTTGCCCCACTCCTCGCCGAGGATCTCGATGCCGGTGAGGTCCAGGCCCTTGATGTTGGGGTCGGTCTTGACCGACTCGTCGGCGTAGATGCCGACCGGCTTGATGCCGAAGGACATCAGTGCGGCGGCTTCACCGGCGTGCGCGATGATCCGGGTCGGCGTCTTGTCCGCCTTGACGACCTCGCCGGAGCCGTCGGTGAACTGCCACGGGCCGGACGACGACGGTGCCGTCTCGGGGGTGTCGGTCGAGCCGCAGGCGGCGAGCGTCAGGCTGAGAGCCGCCGCGGCCAGTATCGGACGCCAGATGCGCATGGGGGGATTTTCCGTTCTCACGAAGGAAGGGCAGCCTAAAGTTAGGTAAGGCTAACCGACGCCCTTGGCACCGGGAAGGCACACAGTGACCCAGGTCACCTTCGCCCGCGGCGCGACATCTGCTCCACATTGGTCGACCGGCCATCTTGCCTGGTCAATGAAGCCAGGTGGACCGGCCGGGCGGCGCTACGCGGCGAGCGCGGCGTAGCGGCCGCCGCCTTCGACGAGGCTGCGGTGCGAACCGGACTCCAGGATCCGGCCGTGGTCGACCACCGCGATCTGGTCGGCGTCGCGGACCGTCGACATCCGGTGCGCGATGGTGATCGTCGTACGCCCCCGGGCGAGCTCGTCGAGGGCGCGCTGCACGGCCCGCTCGGTCTCGGTGTCCAGCGCGCTGGTCGCCTCGTCGAGCACCAGGATGCGCGGATCGCGCAGCAGGGTGCGGGCGATGGCGATGCGCTGCTTCTCACCACCGGAGAAGCGGTGCCCGCGGGAGCCCACGACGGTGTCGTAGCCCTCGGGCAGGCCGGTGATCAGGTCGTGGATCTGTGCCGCGCGGGCGGCCCGCTCGATCTCGGCGTCGGTGGCACCGGGCTTCACGTAGCGCAGGTTCTCCCGGATCGTCGTGTGCAGCAGGTAGGTCTCCTGGCTGACCACGCCGACGATGCGGGCGAGATCGGCCAGCCGCAGGTCGCGCAGGTCGACGCCGTCGATCGTGAGGCGACCGGCGGCGGGGTCGTAGAGCCGGGAGACCAGCGCGGCGATGGTGCTCTTGCCCGACCCGGTCTCGCCGACCAGGGCCAGCGAGGTGCCCGCGGGGACGTCGAGGCTGACGCCCGCCACGGCGGCCGTCCCGCTGCCCGGGTACGCGAACGTGACGTCCTCCAGGCGCAGGTGCCCGGCGACCTGGGCGGGGTCGATCGCGACCGGGTGCACGGGGTCGTCGACGTCGACCGGCAGGTCGAGGTACTCGAAGATCCGGGCGAACAGGGCCAGCGAGCTGGTCAGCGAGACGCCGACGTTGAGCAGGCCCATCAGCGGCCGGAACAGGTTGGCCTGCAGCGCGGTGAACGCGACCAGCGTGCCGATGCTCATCGTGCCGGCGGTCACGGGCAGCCCGGCGCTGAGGTAGATGACCGCGGGGATGGCGGCGAAGATGATGCTCATCGAGGCCATCCGCCAGCGTCCGGCCAGCTCCGAACGCAGCTCCAGGTCGATCAGGCGGCTCGACGACGCGGCGAAGCGCTCGACCAGCGCGGGTCCGGTGCCGGTGGTCTTGCTGAGCTGGACGCCGCTGATCGACAGGCCCTCCTCGATGGTGACGTTGAGGTCGGCGAGCTCGCGCTGGCGCTGGGCGGTGATCGTGCGGCGCATGCGCGCGACGCGGCGGGTCAGGTAGACGGCCGGGGGCACCACGACGAGGGAGACCAGCGACAGCCGCCAGGACAGGGCCGCCATGGCGACGGCGGTGGCGACGGTGGTGGTGAGGTTCGAGGCGACCGACGTCGCGGTCGAGGTGACCACGGACTGCATACCGCCGATGTCGTTGGTGATGCGCGACTGCACCTCGCCGGTGCGGGTGCGGGTGAAGAAGGCGATCGACTGCCGGTGCAGGTGGGCGAAGACCTCCGTGCGCAGCCGGTGCATGATCTGCTGCCCGACGGTGGTGGAGATCCAGGTCTGCACCACGCCGAGCGCCGAGGTGAGCGCGGCGACGGCGACCATGCCGAGCACCAGCCAGACCAGCAGGCGCAGGTCGGCCTGGGGCAGCGCGACGTCGATGACCTCGCGCAGCAGGAACGGCGAGGCCATGGCGATCACGGACGAGGCGACGATCGCCGCGACGACCACGGCCAGCTGCCCGCGGTGGGCGGCGAACAGGCCGCCGATGCGGCGCAGCGAGACCTCGCGGGCCTGCGCCTTCTCCTCGGCGGTCACGGTGTGCGGGCCGCCGCGGCGGCCTCGTTCCAGAGGGGGGCTGTCCAAGGGGTGGTTCCTTCCGTCGAATGCTGAGGTTACCTCACTATGAGGTTACAACCGCATCCACTGGTACGGTATTCCCGTGGACGAGCGCGACGAAGCGGGCCTGTCGGAGGCCTTCTGGGCGGTGGCGCGCCACCTGCGTCACCTGACCCGGGACGCCCTGGCCCCCTGGCAGATCACGCCCTCGCAGTCGCGGGCGCTCAACGTGCTCCACCGCCAGCAGGCACTGCGCCTGAACGAGCTGGCCGAGCAGCTGCGCATCGCCCCGCGCTCGGCGACCGAGGTCGTCGACGACCTGGCTGCCCGGGGCCTGGTCGAGCGCCGCGCCGACCCCGCCGACCGCCGGGCCACCCTGGTCGCGCTCACCGGCCCCGGCCGCGACGCCGCCGAGGCCATCGAGTCCGCCCGCCGGGCCGAGGCCGACCGCTTCTTCGGCACGCTGTCGCCCGCCGACCGCGAACACCTCGTCCGCATCCTGCGCAGCCTGTCACCCTGACCCGCCGCGAGATCCGGCCGCCTCAGGACGGCAGCGAGGGGAAGCCGTCACCCAGCGGGTCGTCACCGGTGCGCATCCGCTCCTCGCCGGCCCCGCCCGTGATGATCGCGCAGCCCGCCACCAGCAGCGCGTACGGGACCGTCTTGCGGATCTCGCCGTTCCTGGTGCGCACCACCGTCTCGAACGGCACCCCGATGGGGCACTGCAGGCTGCCGTCGTCCAGCCGGTTCATCGGCACGATGTGATCGATCGCCTCGACCAGCCCGGACCGGTCGGCGACCTCGAAGCGGGCCCGCTGCTCACCGGACCAGAACTCGAACGCCTGCTCGTACTCGATGAGGATCCGCTGGCCGGGCTGCAGGATCAGCGGCAGCGGCTGGGCCCGCTCGACGCGGGCGTCGCCCTGCTCGCTGTCGCCCATCCCGTTCACCCTGATCCAGTCACCGCGGTCGGGGTAGACCGTCACCGTCTGCGCCCGGTCGACGCGGCGCAGCGCGTTGCCGCCGGCCTGCGGGAACAGGGTCTCCACGTCCTCGACGACCATGGGCGTGGCGCTGGTGTTGGCGATCGACAGCATCGCGCGCCAGCCGATGCGCTCGGCGTAGACCGCCTCACCGACCGGCCGCAGCGACATCGCCTTCTGGAACGGCCACTCCTGCGCCAGCAGCAGTGACGCGCGCTCGACGTCGAGCGCGCTCGGCTGCGCGGGGGGCTCGGGCTCGCCGCCGAACAGGCCGTACATGTCGTTGGTGAAGCCGACGATCAGCGCGGCGGCGGTGAACACCGCCACGAGCAGCTGCACCGGCCGCGACTCGACGAGCCGCTTGACGCGGCCGGGCCGGTCCGTCTGCTGTGGACCGCCGTCGGCGGCATCAGGCGAGGTCATGATGGGTGCAGCGTATGCCGCCCGCGCAAGCACCCGGCGCACACCCGGTGCGACGCACCACCCGGCGCCGCAGCCGCGGAGTTTCCCGCCGGCGGCACCGGGGAACTGGACGGGTCATGACCGTCGTCGTCCTCGGGGGCACCGGCACCACCGGCAGGCGGGTCACCGCGCAGCTGCGGCGGCTCGGCCACGACCCGCGTCCCGCGTCGCGGCACACGCCGACACCGTTCGACTGGCAGGACGAGTCGACGTGGCGGCCGGTGCTGCGCGGGGCCACCGGCCTGTACCTGATGGCCCCGCACGAGCTCCCGGTGGACCCGGCTTTGCTCGCCGTCGCCGTCGCCGCCGGGATCCGGCACCTGGCGCTGCTGTCGAGCCGCTCCATCGAGGAGATGGGCGACCGGCGGCTGCTGGCCGCCGAGCGCGACGTCGCCGCGAGCGGCGCGGCGTACACCGTGCTGCGCGCCGACTGGTTCGACCAGAACTTCGACGAGGGCTTCTTCCGCGACGCCGTGCTGGCCGGACAGCTGGCCGTGCCGGTCGGCGGGACCCGGTTCGCGTTCGTGGACGCCGACGACATCGCGGCCGTGGCCGCGCGGGTGCTGGCCGAGCCGGCCGCCCACGCCGGCCGCACGTACGAGGTCACCGGCCCGGCCTCGCTGAGCTTCGCCGAGGCGGCCGAGGTGATCGGCGCGGCCGCCGGGCGGCCGGTGCGCTTCGACGGCGGCGCCGAGGCGTACCGGGCGGGCATGCGGGCGCTGGGCAGCCCGCCGGAGCAGACCGAGGCCGAGATCCGGGCCTTCGCCGCGCTGGAGAGCGCCGGCCACAGCGCGCCCACCACCGTGGTAGCCGACCTGACCGGCCGCCCCGCGCGCAGCCTGGCCGAGTACGCCGCCCGCGCCGCGGCCGGCGGAGCGTGGCCGTCACCCGGACCGTCCTGAAGCGAGCCCGCAGGGTCGGACAGGACATCCGTCAAGCATCGATATCCGACACTTCGCCCACGGCATGTCGCGGTGACCGCCACCGGCCACCGGCGGCATCATCGAGCCCATGAGCCGCGCTGGACACCCCGTCGCCGTCGATGTCGCCGAGCAGCTCGACTACTACCTGGTCTTCGCCAACATCCGGGCCCGCGAGCGCGCGCTGCCACCGGAGGGCATCATCCTCGAGGAGTTCGTGCTGCGGCCCGACGGCACCGCGTCCGCCCTGGACAGTGCGGGTTGGACGGCCGCCGGTGGAGCCTGGTGGAGCGCTGCGGCGTTCAGCCGGGGGCTGCGCGACGACGCGCGGCTGCGGGCGCGGGTGACCCCCGTCGACCGGGCGGGCGCAAGCGCGGCGTACCGGGCACTGGGCGGCGGCGAGCTGCTCGCGGAGCCCGCACTGCGCCGCCACTTCCTGGACCGGCTGGACCTGGCCGCCGTCACCCCGCCCAGCCTGGTGCCCGCGCAGGCCACCCCCGAGCGCCGCGTCTACCGGGTGCAGCTGGCCGGGGAGCTCACCGAGCAGGGGCTGGCGCGGCTGCGCAGCGGATGGCGGATGCAGCCCTTCGACCGGTCCGACGACGCCGCGCAGCGGATCGCCGGACGCACCCGGCGCACCCTCGACGGGCAGACCGTGACCTGGACCCTGCGCCGGACCGGCGCCGAGCAGGCCTGGGCCGTCGACCTCGCCACCGACCAGCCCGACGGCGCGTCCACCCCCACCCTGGCACCACTCCTGCGCCGCCTACGCACCGAAGCCCGAGCCCAGGGCCTGATCCCAATCACCGTGGACCGCCTGCGCTGACCCCCGCCCCCACCCGGACCCCTCTCCCGCGCCCCCCAACACCCCCCCCACCGAGACACCAACCCCCACAGCACGACACACCCA
>NZ_JBFAOU010000218.1:0-11779 GCF_040675365.1 Catellatospora sp. NPDC049609
GCGCGCAGCGTGGCGGGCACGTCCTGAACATCGGCTCGGTCGGCGGCTTCGCCACCGCGCCCGGCGTCGGCATGTACGGCGCCACCAAGTTCGCCTTGGAGGGCATCTCCGAGGCGCTGCACGGCGAGCTGGCGCCGCTCGGCGTGCGGGTGACGATCGTCGAGCCGGGCGGGTTCCGCACGGACTTCCTCAACGGGTCCAGCCTGCGGGTCGAGCCCGCGTCCATCGCGGACTACGAGGCCGGCGCGGGCCCGGTCCGGCAGAGCCTGGCGAGCAACGACGGTAGGCAGGCCGGCGACCCGGCGAAGGCGGCGGCAGCCATCCTCGACGTCACCGAGCTGGCCGAACCGCCGCTGCGCCTGCAACTCGGCGCGGACTCCGTCGCCCGGATCGAGGCCAAGCTCGACCTGGTCCGGCGCGAGCTGGAGCAGTGGCGGCACGTCGCGCTCGGCACCGATCTCTGACGGCAGCCTTGCCGGACGCGTACCTGGAGGCGGCGGCGGCGCCGGCGATCGGCTACTCGCCGGTCTGCCCGTCGATGCACTCCCGGAGCAGGTCGAGGTGCCCGCAGTGCCGTGCGGTCTCCTGGATCACGTGCGTGAGCGCGTACCGCAGCGTGAAGGTGTTGCCGTCGGCTCGGGCGCGGTCGTCGAGCGCCGCGCCCGCGACGGCCGCGCGCGACCGCTCGCACTCGGCCGTGTACGCCTCGACGATCCCGGCCAGCGAGTCCTGCGGGGCGAGCACGAACCCACCCGGCTCCTGCTCCGTCCACGGCCAGGGCAGGTCGTGGCCCGCGAAGTCGATGCTGAACCAGAACCGTTCCACCCCGGTCAGGTGCTTGACCAGCCCCGCGGGAGTGAGCCCGGACGCCGTCACCGGCCGGCTGAACGCCTGCTCGTCGGTGAGGCCGGCGACCTTGTGCACGACCGTCGCGCGGAGGAAGTCGAGCAGGCCCGTCAGGGTCTCCCGCTCGCCGGCGTCCTCCGGCGGGCGGGTGCGGGCGACCGGCGTGATGGATGTATTGATCACCGGGCGATGGTAATGCCGGGCGCCGACACTCGTGGCGTCCTGTGCCGACGGCGGGATCACATGGCCCCGATCGTCACGATCAACTAGGCTGCCACGGGTGCCATCCACTTTGTTCGGACGTTTCCTCGCGGGTGTGAACCGTCGAGGACCCTCCCGTATGCGCCGTACCGCCCTGTCCGTGCTGCTGACCGTCATCGTCGCGGGTGCCGCCGGTTGCGGCGGCGAGGCCGAGCCGAAGGCCGGACCCTCCACCGCCCCGGCGAGCAGCGCCGCGGCGGATGCCGTGGCGAGCATCCCGTTCGCCTGCGAGGCCGCCGACGGCCTGTACGCCACCCTGAACAAGCAGGCGCAGGAGCACATCCAGCGCGGCTTCGCGGCGGAGAAGCGAGGCGACACGGCGACGGTGGCCAAGGAGCTGGCGGCGCTGGAGCCGATGTTCCTCGGTGTGTCCGCGAAGTTCGCCGAAGCCTCCGGCCGGGTGGCCGACGCCGAGATGAAGGTGGCGCTGACCGGCCTGGCCGACGCGGCGGCGACGGCAGCCACGTTCACCGCGTTCAGCGAGTTCGGCGCGATGCAGCAGCTGACCGTCTCCGGCGAGCTGATCCTGATCCGCAAGTGCCGCGACGCCGGGTACAAGCTGGTCAACCTGGTCTGACCGCGACGCCGGCGGATGCGCCCGGTGAAGCCGCAGTGGGCGCCCCGCCAAGGGCGTGGTTGAGACGTCCCCGAAGATGATCGACAAAAAGGCGCGAACGTCGGGTTATCCCAGTTGGCGACGGATGTCGAGCAGGTGGTGGCGCAGCTCGTGCAAGGTGTGTACGGCGATCCAGCGCAGCGAGCGTTCCTGGTGCTCCGGGTACGTGTACACCAAGGTGCGCGCCCAGTCGCCGGCTGACAGCCGGTCCAGGACATTCGCGAACAGCAGCGCCGCGTCCTGAAGCTGGCGGGCGACGTCGGCGGGCCGCTGCTCGGCATATCCGTCGTGCTCCACCCGCTCGTCGCGGCCGATGGGCTCCGCAACCGGCGTGTCGAGACGTCGCGCGGCCAGCACCCGCTCGCGCTGCGCGAGCAGCACATCGCGCATGTGACAGGCGTACTCGAGCGGTGACCACACCTGCGGGGCCGAGCGCCGCCCAAGCGCCGAAGGCTCGGCACGCAGCAGGTCCGCGTATTCGCCCGCGTGTCCTATGGCGAGCTGCGAGACCTCGGGAGCAAGGGCGAGGTCGTACGCGAAACCGCATTCCGCACAGTCCGTCACGCCGTCACGCTAACACCGATCTTGGCCGTAACCCCTCCCGCACCCGTCGGCTACGAACCGTTTCCGCCCGACCTCGAAGTCAACGCCGTCCAGCACGACCCTGTCCTTGTCCGCCTCTCGCGGTCCGGAGACCCCGATCGCTGTGGATGTCATGCGGTCGACCGTCGGAATCCGCCCTGTCACCGCTCTGACACGGTGCCACGCCCGGTCCTGCGCTAGTCTGCCCGGCATGTCGGACGACGTGGTCGCGTACTACCGTCAATTCCTCGATGAATGCTCGTGGTATGCGGAAGGGCTGAGCTGGACCGTGATCCAGCCGGCGGGTGCGCCGGTCACCGAGGACGTCGTCCTGCGGCGGCTTCGCGGCCGGCGAGTCGACCTGGCCGAGATCCAGTTCCCGCACGTCAACGACTTCCGGCCCGGGATGCCCGACGAGTCGAAGGTGGCGCATCTGATCCAGGTCGGCCCGGCCGTGGTGATGCTGCAGCCCAACGGCTTCGAGGGCGCCCGCCGGGAGGTGCTGCGCTGGCTCAGCGACGGCGCGCGCGTGCACAACGTCGACTGGACCATCAACGGCAACGGCGGCATCAGCTACGCCGTCTACGGCAAGGTCCTGGCGTGGGTGGACAAGAACGATCCCGGCCGGCGCCACGGTGAGCAGCCGGACGTTCTCGACGACGACCTGGACGGGCTGCGCGAGGCCCGCCGCATCTGGGACGCCGGCGACCTGGCGGGCGCCGACTTCAACGCCGAGGCCATGGCGCTCGTCGAGCGGCGCACCGGAGTGCGGCTCGACGTCGGCTGGGTGGACGGCTTGGAGGAGGCCGACCAGGCCGTGATGATCGGCGACATCCCCAACGACCCGACGCCGCCGGGCCGGTTCGGGTACACCGACGCCGACCTGGACGCCCGGCTGCGCGGCGCGCCGGAGCAGGCGCGCCGCGCCGCCCTCACGCTGGTCGCGCGGGCACTCGCCGACCGGTTCACCTTCAGCGACCCCGAGGCAGTGGCATCGACGGTGGACGCGGTCGAGCGGGCGGTGCCGCTCGATCCGGAGATGCGTACCCGGATGTTCCGGTCGCGGGCCACGGGCACCGGTGAGGCTTCCTCTGCCGTCCACGGGCTCTACGTCGCGACCGCCCCGTCGGGCAGGCACGATGAACCGCTGGACCTGTTCAACGCGGCCACGTACGCCGTTCCCGACGAATGGCCCCGCCTGCGCCAGGCGATCGACAGGCTGCTGCGGAGCTGATCCTTCGCCGTGTGGCAGATCCAGCCGGGGGTCACCTGCCGACGCGCGGAAGGTCGGTGTGTGCTGGTCCCGGCTGAGCGGCGGTGACCGACTCCGTGGTACGCAGGCGGTTCAGGACGGCGTCGATCATGACCCAACCGTCGAACTCGCCGCGGCCAGGAGCACTGGCTCGCCAGCCGCGGCTGAGCGCCTCGTCGAGCAGCGCGCGCACCACGCCCGGCCGGTTCAGGTTGAGGTAGTCGTCACCGCGCATCACCGCGCCGGTGTGCAGCATGCCGTCAGGCACCAGACGTCCCGGGCCGCTCGCGAAGACGACATCCAGGCGGCCTGGCGCGCCGTCACCTCGTATCGAGGACGCGGCCGAGGTCCGCCGGCGCCTGCCGCGGCTTGCCGCGCTCTTCGCGGACTAGTCTCCGTTCCTGGCGGTGCCTGTCGCGAAAGCAGGTTCGTGCCGTCAGCCGTGCGTGCGACTGTCACGCCATCGGCACGCCGACCGCAAGCTCGTACTGCAGCACGTGCGCGAGGTCGACCACCCGTCCGTCGGGCAGGGTCCGGCCCGAGGTCCACACGATCGTGCGCAGCCGCCGGTTCTGCACGGCACGGATCGCATCGCCGGCGCGCAGGTCGACGCCGTTCTCGTCGCACCAGGTGGCGGTGGCCTGCCAGAAGCGCTCCACCTGCGCCCAGGCGTCGACCGTCCGCGGGCCGCGCAGCGGCAGCAGCTCCTCGGTGGTGACCAGCTCCGGCACGCCGTGCGACGCCGCGTTCTGCAGCACCTCAAGGAACTTCAGCGCGACGTGCGGGCCGTCGCCCTCCTCCGCCAGCAGGTCCTCGACGACGCTCAGGCAGGCCGCGACCCGGTCGTTGTCCCTGTGTGCCGCCTCCATGGCGAGGTCCGGCAAGCGGATCTCGCCGCCCGCCGTGGGCAGCCCCGCCGCGGCCATGAGCCGCATGACCGGCGGCAACGGCCGGCGCTTGAACAGTTTCACGTCTTCCCCCGTCGTTCGCCGCATGATCATGCCAGCCGCGACCGCCCACGTCGACCCGCGTGCGCGAGCGGTTCGCTCGGCGGGGACGCGCCGCGCGGCAGCAGCGTCTCCGGCGCCTCGGGCGCACTGACGCCACCAGTGGAAATCTGTGGCGAGGGGGTCGGTGTCCGGCTACCGTCCGGACGTGACCGTACAGCTGCTGGCAGTGACCTACGACGCCCATGACCCCGCGCGGTTGGCTCGATTCTGGGGCGGCATGCTCCGCCGGGATGCGATCGAGGACGGGGACGGTCTGCTCCTGCCCGGCACGCCGACGCAGGTCGGCCTCCGATTCGTGCCGGGCGAGCCGGCCAAGGAGCACCTCAACCGGCTGCATCTGCACCTGACCAGCGCCAGCCTGGAGCACCAGCGGGACACGGTGGCGGCCGCGGTGGCGATCGGGGCCGAGCACGTCGACGTCGGCCAGCTGCCCGAGGACGGCCACATCGTCCTGGCCGACCCGGCCGGAAACCTCTTCTGCGTGATCGAGCCCGGCAACAACTACCTGGCGGGCTGCGGCTTCTTCGCCGAGCTCGCGTGCGACGGCACGCGCGACGTCGGCCTGTTCTGGAGCGAGGCGCTCGGCTGGCCACTGGTGTGGAACCAGAACGAGGAGACGGCGATCCAGTCGCCGCTCGGCGGCACGAAGGTCGCCTGGGGCGGACCGCCCGTCGCCCCGAAGACCGTCCGCAACACGCAGCGTTTCCTGCTCGCCGCGCCCGACACCGAGCTGCGTACGGAGATCGACCGGCTGGTGTCGCTCGGCGCGTCCCTGATGTCGGCCGACGAGGACGGATCTTTCGAGCTGGCCGACCCGGACGGCAACGAGTTCGGCGTACGCCGGGCCTGATCTACGGCTCGCGCCCGCAGCCGGTGTCGCTTTGTCGCTGTGGTGACCCGGCCATGACGACTCGACGAAGTCGGCGGCGTCTTTGTCAGAACAGGCCGAAGACCACGACGAACGGCACCAGGGAGGCGGCCGCGCACGCGACCCAGTACTGGGCTGCCGGCACCGCCGTCCTGCGGCGCATCCACAGGTTGGCCAGCCCCCAGACCAGGCCGAACAGGCAGAAAACCGGAGCGGCGATCACCAGCCAGAGGAACATGCCGTCGTCCTCGTTCGGGTCGCGCACCGTCCACCCCAGGTCCGCCAGGGGACCGTTCACCAGGATGTACCAGGCGAGGAACAGCGGCACGATCGCCGGGATCCCCAACAGCACGTTCACGCAAACAGGTAGGGGCAGGCTCCGCATGTGTCCATTGTGATCGACGCGGGATCGAGCCGGGTGACGCCCGCGAGCGCTCCAACGCCTTGACGCTCGGTCGCACCGGTTACCCGCGCCTACTGCAGGCCGGTGCGGACGGCGGTGATGCGCTGGGTGTTGAAGCCGAGCCAGTGCATCCGGCCGACGTATCGGGGTGGTCTGGGTCGCCGACCTCAGCCGCGCTCGCCGGCTGGCCGAGCGCGCCGGCAGGCAGGCTGCGGCCACCGAGTTTCTGGAGAGCACCGTCCTCGGTTTCGTCGACACCGCGCTGGCCGCGCAGAACGCCGTGACGGCGGCGCAGTCGCTCGGCCTCGGCTCGGTGTTCGTCGGTGCCATCCGCAACAACCCGGAACAGGTCGCCGCCGAGCTGCGGCTGCCCGCGCACGCGGTGGCGGCGTTCGGGCCGGCCGTCGGGGAACCGGACCCGGCCGAGCACGCCGGGGTCGGACCGCGGCTCCCGCAGGCGGCGCGTCAGTGGGCGCACGTCACCAGGCTGCACCAGCGGCGCATGCTGGTCTCGTCGAGGAACAGCCACCGGCAGTCGGAGTCCGCGCACGAGCGCACCGTCAGCCGGCGCGGATCGGCGAGCAGCTCGGCGGCGCTCCATGCGGCGGCGTGCAGCGGCAGCGCCAGCCCCGCGTCCAGGCCCGGCCGCCAGCGCCCGCCGCCGCTGCCGTCCCGGGTGTACTCCAGCACCTTGGCGGCGGCCTCGGCGGCGCGGGCGACCGCGTCGAACGCCGCGTGGTCGCCGGGGCCGCTGAGACACGCGTACACCTGCGACCGCAGCGTCCGTGCCCGCTCCAGCGTCTGCCCGGCCGCGGCGGGATCGCGGCGGGCCATCGTGAGCAGCCTGCCGACGGTCGGGTCGTCGGCGAGCCCGGCGTACCCGGACCACACGGCGAACGTGCCGTAGCCGCGCAGCCACTCGGCGCCGGGCGCCGGGATCCGGTGCCCCCAGCCCGCGTAGGTGTTGCAGAAGTCGAGCGCCGGATGGCCGCCGACGGCCCAGGGCAGGACCTCCTCGCGCACCCGCACCTCGTACACCGCGCGGCGGGGCTGGTCGAGCCGGGGATCGTTGCACAGGATGCGCCGGTGCAGCTCCTGCAGATCGGGGCCGGGATCGACACCCAGCTCGGTGGCCAGGGCCTCGCGGGTGGCCGCGTAGAGCTGCAGCGCGTCGGCCTGGCGGGCGGCACGGTAGTGGGCGGTCATCAGGGTGCCGATGAGCCGCTCGCGCAGCGGGTGCTCCGCCGCGGGCCCGGCCAGGTCGTTGATCACCCGGGCGTGCCTGCCGAGCGCGAGCTGGGCCTCGGCCCGCTGCTCGAGGGCGACCAGGCGTGCCTCGTCGAGCTGCCCGCCGAGCCTGCGCCGCAGCGGTTCGTCGGCCACATCGGACAGCAGCGGTCCGCGCCACCGCGACAACGCGCCGTCCAGCAGGCCTGATCGCCCTGCGGGATCGTTGAGCTCCAGCGCCCTGCGCACGTCGCGGTGGAAGTCGGCGGCGTCGACGCGGTGGTGGTCCGCCTCGACGAGGTATCCGTCGGTCCCGGTGGTGATGCGTACGCCGTAGGGGGACAGCGCGGCGCGCAGGCGGCCGACGTAGGTGTAGACGGCTCCACGGGCCGAGGCGGGTGCGCCGCCGTCCCACAGCAGGCTGATGAGGCGATCGATGGTCACCAGGCGCCCGAGGTCGAGCAGCAGTATCGCCAGCAGGCAGCGTTCCTGCCGGCGGCTGGAGATCTCCACCGGGCGGCCGTCATGGCGGGCCTCGAACGGGCCGAGCAGTCGGAACTCCATGGCAGAGGAACGCCGGACGGCGGCCAACTGGTTGACCTTGGGCGTGTCGAGGTGGTGGTGAGCCGGTTGGGGAAATCGTCCGGACCTCGGCAGCCGCAGGGGTGATTTGTCGTGATCATCCTTTGTCGATGGTCAGGTCGCGGTGAGGGCGCCGGGCCAGGCTGTGCGGCAGACAGCAACGGAAACCCGAGAATGGGAGCGTTCATGCGCAGAACAGTCGTCATGGCTCTGATGGCGGTGTGCTCGCTGCTGGCGGTGCCGGCGCCCGCTCAGGCGGCAGACCCGTCCGGCGGCCCGGCCGCACACGGCGGCTGGGTGCCGGCGCCGCAGCCCGGCTACGAGCAGCCGGCCGGAGCCCGCTGCGACTTCGCCGTCCGCAGCGAACCGATCCTGGACGAGGTCCGCAAGCTCGTCCTGGACACCTACCCCGACGGCTCGCCGAAACGCGAGCTGTACGCCGGCGACCTGCTCGTCAGGTACGTCAACCTGGCGACCGGGGCGTCGGTGGAGGTCGACCTGAGCGGCACGGCGATGATCGACTACGGCACCGACGGGTCGATGACGTGGTACGCGGTCGGCCCGGCGAGTTTCGGGTTCCGGGAGAACGGCGGCAACCTGCCGCGCGGCATCTGGGTGATCGACGGCGTCTACACCATCGCCTTCACGCCGACGTTCTACAAGACCGTGACGATGGTCCACGGCACGACGCACAACATCTGCACCGACCTGGACTGAGCGTCTCATCGATCGAGAACGGTGTCCGGGCCACCGGAAGTGGTAGGGTGCGCCCGGACGCCGGTCGTGTCGCCGGCGCGGCTGCCCTGGCCCTCGGCGGCATACGCTCAGGTGAGGGTGAAGCGATGCGTTCGACAGGTGTGGCAGGTGGCCCACGGCCCACCGCTGACGAGGCCGGCGGGGACGCGGGTGGCAGGCAGCGATGACCAACATCTCCGCGCAACGGGTCGCCCGGGTGTTCGTCGAGATCGCCGACACGCTCGTCGACGAGTTCGATCTGATCGAGTTCCTGCAGTTGCTCGCCGGCCGCACCGCCGACCTGCTCGACGCCTCGCCGGTCGGGCTGCTGCTCGCGGACCGGCACGGCCGGCTGCAGGTCATGGCCGCTTCGGACGAGAACGTGAAGCTGCTGGAGCTGTTCCAGGTCCAGAACCAGGAAGGCCCGTGCCTGGAGGCGTTCCGGACCGGCACGCCGGTGGTCAACGCCGATCTGGAGCAGGCCGGCGACCGCTGGCCGCTGTTCGCGCCACGGGCGGTGCAGGCCGGCTTCCGTTCCGTGCACGCGTTCCCGCTGCGGCTGCGGGCCGAGCGTATCGGCGCGATGAACGTGTTCAGCGGTCACGTCGGGGGACGGCTGGCCGACACCGATGTAGAGATCGTGCAGGCGCTGGCCGACGTCGCCGCCATCGGGCTGCTCCAGGAACGGGCCATCAGCCGGGGCGAACGGCTCACCGAGCAGTTGCAGGGCGCGCTGAACAGCCGCATCGTCATCGAGCAGGCCAAGGGTGCGGTCGCGCAGTCGCGCGGCGTCAGCGTGGACGAGGCGTTCGTGCTGATCCGCGCGTACTGCCGGAGCAACAACCTGCGGCTGGGCGAGGTCGCGCACGCCATCACCACCGACCTGGCGGGCATCGCCGACCTCGCGGGCCGGTGATCGCCGGACCCGACGGCGGCATCGCCCGCTGACGGCGAACAGCGCGCACACGGTGGCCGACGTCCGCCGGCGCGCGACGGCTGGCGGTGAGGGTCATGCCATCCGCCGCAGCCGCGACAGTGCCTGCGCAAGCAGCCGTGACACGTGCATCTGCGAGATGCCCAGCTGCCTGCCGATCTGCGCCTGGGTCAGCTCCTCGTCGAAGCGCAGGGTGATGATGCGCCGGTCACGCTCCGACAGCAGGGCGAGCCGCCCCTGCAGCAGCATCCGGTTCTCCACGGTGCCCATGGCGGGATCCGCCGCGCCCAGCGACTCGGACAGCTCGCCGTCGTCGTCGGTCCGGGGCATGTCCAGCGACAGCAGCCGGTAGGCGTGTCTGGCCTGGCGGGCCACGCCCAGCTCCTGCTGGCTCACGTCGAGCCGGGCGGCCAGCTGCGCCGAGCTCGGTGAGCCCTGCAGATCGCGGGTCAGCTCGTCGGTGACCGCCGCGAGCTGGAGGTAGAGCTCCTGCACCCGGCGCGGGACCCGGACGTCCCAGGTGGAGTCGCGAAAGTGCCGCTTGATCTCACCCACGATGGTGGGCGTCGCGTAGCAGCTGAACGGAACGCCGCGGGCGATGTCGTACCCGTCGACCGCCTTGATCAGCCCGATGACCGCCGCCTGGGCGATGTCGTCGAAGGGTTCGCCGCGGCGGGTGAACCGGCGCGCCAGGTAGCCGGTCATGGGCAGGTACCACTCGATCGCCTGCGTCCTGGCGGCAGCCCGTGCCGGGTCGCCGGCGGGCAGGGAGTGCAGCCGGACCAGCAGCGGGTCGTTGTCGCCCGGCCGGTCGGGGGTGACAGCGGCGGGCCTGGCGCGTCGCGGTCGAGGCTGCCAGCGGTCGGGCTGCTCGGGCGGGCGGAACGGTGCGGTGGTGGCACGCACGGATGTGGTCATGTCGACCCTCCAACGGCTGGCGAATCCGGATGAACGGAACGGCCACCGAGGACCAGGGCGACACGGTGACTGTAGCGCTACGGAGACCGCACCGCATCCATCGAAGTTCGGCCGTGCGGCAGCAGCGCAGGAGAGTCTGCGGCAGGCGCCGCTCGCGTCGTTAGAGCTGCTCCAGCCGGACCGAGGGCCGGGCGGTGACCGTCACCTGTCCGTCGCAGTTCCAGCACGCCGCCTCGGCGTCGTCCAGGCTGCGCCCCTGCACGTCACAGGAGGGGCATTCCCAGGCGGTCGCGATGACGTATCGCCCGGTGTCGGGGTCCTGGCCAGGGCTCATCTGCGTCTCCTGGATGTGCGGCGCGACTGACTGAGCGACAACGGTGCCGGAACGCACGGCATCGGTCACCGGAAAGTGACGTAGATCATAGCATTTCATTCATTGTCAGGCATAAGGGGTGCCCGGTTTCTCGGACTGCCCCGACATGTACTGCCGGCGACCTTTGCTCGCTACCGGCGAGCCTCCACCGGCCCGATCGCCGGGCCGCTCATGTTCGCCACCGGGTACCGGACTCCCCGCCACGCCGGGTTGCCCAGCGGCCCGGCCCAAGCAGGGTCGGTGGGCGGGTTGCGCAGGGCCGACTCCACGGGAGGCAGCGGTTCGCCGGCACACTCCTCCAGCAGGCGCAGGCAGTCCTGCTCGTCGTAGCCCGTCACGCCCGCGCCTCGTTCGAGGATCCGGTACAGGCGGGTGCCGCCGTCGACCCACACCTCGCCGCGGGCGGGCGGCGGGGGACGGTGGCCGTCCAGGTCGAAGACGAACCAGTAGCGCACCAGGTCGGGGTTGTCGATCTCCACCACGGCATTATCGGCGCGGCCGGTGGCGTACGCAGCCCGCTCGCCGCCGGCTGCGGTCTGGACGAGTCGCCCTCGGGAGCCGGCCGAACCATGGTCGTCGACGAGCAGATGCCGCACCGCGCCGCTTGACCTGTCGGCATCGCGTGAAGGCGGCTGCCGCCCCACGGCGGCAGCCGCCTGTCGGTGCGCCGTTCACGAGGTCACGGCGCACTGTCCCCGGTCGGCCTTCTTCGGCCCGTCGGCGTTGGGCCGCACGTCGAAGTCGAAGATGGCGGTGGGCACGTACAGCGAGCAGCAGGCGTTGGGTATGTCCACCACACCGCTGATGCGCCCCTCGATGGGAGCGGAGCCGAGCAGCAGGTACGCCTGCTCGCCCGTGAAGCCCCACTTCTTGAGGTACTCGACGGCGTTCAGGCATGCCCTGCGGTAGGCCGTGGTCGCGTCGAGGTAGTAGTTGGTGTCGGTGTCATGGTCGACGGAGACACCGATGAAGGTCAGGAACTCCGAGTAGCGCGGCTCGACGTTGCCGGGCATGAAGATCGGGTTCGTGGTGACGCCGTACTTCTCCATGCCGCCCTTGATGAGGTCGACCCTCATGTCGATGTAGCCGCCCATCTCGATGGCACCGCAGAAGGTGATCTCCCCGTCGCCCTGGCTGAAGTGCAGGTCGCCGCCGGACAGCTTGGCGTCCTT
>NZ_JBFAOU010000219.1:0-11725 GCF_040675365.1 Catellatospora sp. NPDC049609
CCTGTTCATCACCACGCTGCGCCAAGACCCAAAAGCGGCTGCGCCGGCCTGACCCTCTACAAGGTCATCGGCGAGATCCAGCTACTCCTCGCCACCCGGACCGGCGCCTGCCCCACCTGCCGACGAAAGATCAGAACCGTCCGCCACAAACGCCGACCACCGACCTAACAAAGCACTACTAGTGCTCTGACCACAAACGTTGGCGGTGTTGGTTGGATGTGAGGCGACGTTGTTTGGTGGTTGACGGGGTGGAGTGGGCCGTGGGGTCTGATGATCGTCCGGAGGCGCGGTTGCGCGTCGAGAACTGCGGTGACGAGTTGATCGAGCTGGTGGTGGAGCCGTGGGCGCGTGATTACTGGCTGAAGCCCGGCCAGGGTGCATTGGTGACGACGGTCGGAATCGCGGGAGATGCGCCCATGGCCCGGGACGACAAGGCAGTACGAACCGTTCGAGGTTGATTACCGGCACGGCTCGGTAACGGTCCACGCCAATGGCGCCGACGTATACGTGATGGACCTTGACGGTCGTGAGACCGAGTGCGGATATCAGCAGCCGGGCGGCGAGTTCAGCTAATGCCCAGAACAGGGCGGCTTCAGACCTGCTGGATGTCGCGATTGGATGTAGCGCAACATCCGATCCGACAGCTGGAGGCAAGGTGGCCGAGCCTGTCCGTGTGCGCAGGTCGACCGACCAGGAAGGGCAGAAACTGCAGCAGATCGTGCGCCGGGGCAGTACCAGCTCGGTGCGCTACCGACGCGCGATGATGCTGCTGGCCTCCGCGGGCGGCAACCGGGTCCCGGTCATCGCCCAGCTCGTCCAGGCCGACGAGGACACCGTCCGTGACGTGATCCACCGGTTCAACGAGACGCACTCTCCCGACGCCGCCGGTGATGTGCCGGTGTTGATGGGATCAGCCGGCTACAGCATCGAGCCGCGCGGCACCACCCAGCGGGTCTGCAGCCCGGACACCGCGGCGATGTGCTCGAAGTCGGAGTCGTAGTGCAGGACGATCGCGCCGTGGTGCTCGGCGATGGCCGCGGTGAGGATGTCCGGGCACCCCGCTGCCCGGTGCCGGCTGCGGCGGGCGAGCATCGCCTGGATCTCGCGGGCGCGCTGCGCGATCTCCGGGGTCGGCGGCAGATCGACGAAGCCGACCGCGCGCAGCGACGCCGTCCGGGCGTACTCCGCCGGGCTGCGCGCCGAGTAGAGCACCTCCAGGTCGACGACGATGCAGGTCGCCAGCAGCCCGGCCTTGCCGAGCCGGGTCAGTTCGGCCCGGACCGGCTCGTGGTGGACCCGCGCGATGGCGCTCGTGTCGGCCAGGTATAGGCCGACCGGGATCGAGGTCAACGCCGAGCCGCCGCCCTCACCTCGGGGTCGGCCATGTCCGGGCTGCCCCACACCAGCGGATCGTCGAAGACCTCCGACCGGCGGCGCCGGTCGGCGACGAACGCCAGCGCGGCGTTCACCGTCTCGACCTTCGTCCTGGTGCCCAGCTCGCGCGCGGCCGCATCGAGCTTCTCATCGTCGATGTCGATTACTGTACGAGACATGATATCAAGTATGCCCGAGCCGATATCATCCGGCCAGCCTCTGGACCGAGCTCACGCATGAGGAAACCGTCGGCATACCGTCCGATGGCGCGGTGAGCCTGGAGGGGCTACTCCGCGCTCTCGGCACTCTCGCCGGCGTCGTTGTCCGCCGGGCCGGTGTAACCGATCGCGAGCAGGTGACTGTCGAGCACGCCGTAGAGCGCGTGGTCCTCCTTGGCGATGAGGTGCCGCTCCTTGCCGTCGGCGTACAGCGCGATGTAGTGGATCCGGCCCGTCTCGTTACGCATGCGCCATGCCCGGCGGATCACGGAATCCCGCAGTGTCGGCATCGCGGCCCTCATCCTCATCGTTTGGACATCCAGCGAGGTGCATGATTCCCGATCCGCCCGGCCGCACGGCGGTTCTATCGGACAGGTGACAGAAACAGGTCCGGGCCGGTGGCGGCACACCCGCCGCCACCGGCCCGGAGCGCTGATCAGACGCGGCTGATCCGGACCGCGTCGGCGATGACCAGGCCCACGCCGTTGGTCCACCGGCTGACGCCGACCTTGTTGGCGTCGCCCGCGGTGAGGTTGAAGGTGCCGAGCACGCGCCACTGCCCGCCGGTGATCCGCTGGTCGACGTTCACCGTCTGGTTGCCGCTGCTGGTCACGATGACGTACGGCGCGGAGCTGTTGTACCCGGGATCGGCCGGCCACCACGCCTCGACGCGGTAGTTGCCCGTCTCCGGGATGGCGAACTTGTACCAGGCGGCGTCGCTGGCCGCGACCGGGCTGGCGAACCGGTAGTTCTCCCCGAACCGCTGCCCCGAGTACGCCGACGAGCCCCAGTTGGTGCTGGCGCTGAACCGCCCGGCGGTGGTGTTGTCCACCGTGGACGTCCAGCCCGGCGTCGGGTTCATGGCCCGCGCCACGTCGGCCCGCATCACGTTCAGGTCGATGAAGGACGGGTCGATCTTGCCGGTGGTGCTGGTCTCGCGGTGGCCACGCACGTAGCTGGAGTCGCGGCCGAGGCGCTTCATCACCGCGGCGGTGGCCGCGATCGACGCGTTGTACTGCGCGGCGGTCATCTCCTGGTTCACGCCGTTGTAGTCGATCTCCCAGCCGATCAGCATGGTGTTGCCGTCACCGGCCGGGATCGGGCCGCTGGCGCGCGCCGAACCGGCGTGGTTGCAGCGCCCGGCGGAGATGACGTGGAAGACGCCGTGGTAGTCGACGAGCGCCTGGCACAGCGGGCCGGCCAGGTCGGACCGGCCGTTGATGCAGACGTTCAGCGCCGGGTGGGGGTTGCTGGCGCTGGAGGTCGCGGCGGTGTGGTGCCACAGCACACCGATCGGGTCGAAGGAGCCGGGGCGCATCCGGTTGCGCCAGTCGCCGTGCTCGACGACCTGGACGCCGGCCGAGCGGAGCACGTCGGCCAGCCAGGGGATGGTCGCCATCACGCCCCCCCGATGACGTCCGCGGCGCACTCCGGCTCGGGAGTGGACGCGGCGTGGGCGGGACGGGCCACCAGGGCGACGGCGGCGGCCACGAGAGCAGGCACGCCGAGCAGCCTTCGGCGGCGGGCACGCAGGGATCGGATTTTGGACACGGGGCTCCTCGGGGGTGCGGAGGGACACGCTCACGCAAGCCCTGGACCTGCGTATTCACCGCTGGATCGGGCGCGTGACGGCACCATATATCGGCACGTACGTCTATGTCGATAGGTTGCGACATGCCATATCCTTGCGAAGTTTTCCTTCACATGCTGTATCCGTGTCGGACACGTGCGCCATCGTCGCTGGACTCGCACGTCAACGGAGCGGGTTCGTCAGACGCCCTTGCGGACCCGTAGGAGCACCTGCCACGGCCACACGCCGAGCCGGGCACCGGCCCGGCTACCCGTCACCACCTCGACCAGCGGACACCCACGGTCGGTCACGCCGACGATCACGCCGACAGAGTCACGGTCGAGCCCGAGCGAGACGGGGTCGAGCGCGACCACATCCCCGACACCGGCCTCACCGCCGTCCGAGATAACCCAGAAGGTGGCACTCATGACGCGGCACCCGCACCGTTCGTGAGGTGATCGCGAATGATCCGCAGGACCCTGGTCGAAGCGTCCCGACCGATGGGCCGGGAGATGGCGTGAAAGTCGTACGCGACACGGTCGACGATGGTCATCTCCACGGTCGCCTCATCCGCCCACCGCGGCCGTTCCTCCGTACGAGTGACGTTCATTGATCCTCCCCGGTCAGGTGTCTACGTTTGCTCGGGACCCGAGGTGGTCGGCGGTGCGCGCGCGACCACCCCGAGTCACCCTCAGCGTCGCGGCTGGCACTGCGCGACTGAAGCCCTTGACCGGCTACGCCCGTCTACGAAGTGGACTGGAACGTGGGCAGCGAATTCGGCGCGATGATGAAAGCCCTGCGAGAAGGCAAGGGCCTCAGCCTTTATGCGCTGGCGAGGCGAATCACCTGGAGCAAGGCCGCGGTCGGGCATGCCGAAACAGGATTCCGTACACCCAGCACAGGACTCGCCCGCGCCCTGGACGAAGCGCTGGACGCGAACGGAGTGCTCATCGCGCTGGCCGCCGCGACGAGCACGGAACGACGTACCTTCGATGATGTGAAACGCCGTCAGCTGCTGAAGGCAATCGCCGCGAGCACTGCCGCCTCGGGCGCCTCCATGCGTGCCGTCACCCCCACCGGTCGTCTCGGTCAGGCGGATGTGGCCAGGGCGCTCGAACGCACGGCACAGCTGCGCCGATTGGACGACGTCCTCGGCGGAACCGACACCTACAGCCTCTATCTCGCGGAAGTCGAAAAGACCGAGACGGTACTCAACGAAGGCTCCTACCGCGACACCATCCGAAAGGCGTTGCTGTCCCTCCTCGCCGAGCAGGCCCAACTGGCCGGCTGGGCCGCCTTCGACGCGGGTTGGACCGACCGCTCGGCTCGGCTCTATACGAGGAGTCGGCAGGCCGCCATGGCCGCGGACGATCACGAACTGCTGGCCAACGCGCTGGCCCTCGATGCCTACCAGCGCGCGTTCAGCGGGCAGGTGGACGTCGACCTGGCCGACGCGTCGCGGGAAGCGCTGTCCCCCGCGGTGTCACCCCGAGTGCGAGCCCTGGTCCACGATCGGGCCGCGTGGTCGTACGCCCTCGCAGGACTGGCTGCGAAGTCCGAGGCAGCCCTCTCGTCAGCCGCACAGGCACTTGCGATGGCTCCGGCTCGTCCCGGTCCCGACTGGGCCGCATGGGTCGACACACAGGAGATCGACATCATGACGGGTCGTTGTTGGTCTGCTCTGGGCAGGCCGATCCGCGCCGTTCCTCCGCTGACCCGCGCACTCGACGCCTTCCCCGAGGAGTACGCGCGGGACAAGGCGCTGTACCTGCTGGCACTGGCGGAGGCATACCTGCACGGGCGCGAGGTGGAGATGGCAGCTGAGGTCATCCACCGTGCCCACGTGCTGGCCGCGGGGGTCGCGTCGACCAGGCCGAAATCGCGGCTGACGAAGACGCTCTTGATGGCTGCGCGGTACCGCGGGACGAACGCGTTGCGGGAACTGCGCGATCAGGTCGCCGACTCGTAGTCCGCCTCGACCGCCTCGCGTGCCCAGTCCACGCACGCGGCGGAGGCGGCGACCACGGGCACAGCCGTGATCTGAGGGTTCGACCACGGATGATTTTCAAGCAGGTGTGCCTCCAGCTCCGCATAGCCACCCTCGGTCGTGGTGAGCACGACCTGCCACTCTTCACCGGTGCCGTACTCGCCGAGGTGCCAGAAGACGGAGACGACAGGGCCGATGATCTGGGCTGACGCGGCCAGCCTTCGCCTGACCGCGTCACCCGCGAGTTCGATGGCGGCGTCGCGCTGCTCGGTGGCCGTGGTGACCTGGATCAGTCCTGTCATGACGCCAGCATAAGAGCGCATACCGCCACCTGCGCGTGCGCGCCCGGGCGGGCCGGAGTAGGGACCCGGCCCGCCCGGGTCCGCGTCAGACCGTGATCCGGCCCGCGCCCGCACCAGCGGACACGCTGGCCTTCACCGAGCTGGCGCTGTCCAGCGTGTACGAGTACGGGATGCTCGCCACGCTGCCCCCACCGCTCTCCGGGGTGCCGGAGCCGGTGAAGTAGTTGTTGCGCTGCACGATCGCGCCGTCGGCGGAGTCGGCGTACCCGACCAGGGTCGGCTCGTCGACGCTCTCGAAGTAGTTGCCCTCGACGAGCACGCCCGCGCCCATGGTCGAGGCGACGCCGTACTCGTTGCCGCGGTAGTAGTTGTTGTACACGTGCACGGGGTTGCCGAAGCGCACCCGCGGGTGCCGCGTGCCCGAGCCGTCGAACCAGTTGTGGTGGTAGGTCACCCGCAGGTGGCCCCGGTCCTGGCTGGCGTTGTCGTCGCTGTGGCCGAGCAGCATGGACTTGTCGTGGCCGTAGATCCGGTTCCAGGACACGGTCACGTAGTCCGAGCCGCGCTTGACGTCGACGGCTCCGTCGTACCCGTTGGTGAAGCTGTTGTGGTCGATCCAGACCCGGGTGGAGGTCTGCACGTTGACGGCGTCGTCGTCCCAGTCACGGAACGAGATGTTGCGGACGATGACGTTGCTGGCGCCGGAGATGTTCAGGCCGCAGCCCGCGATCGTCGCGCCGGAGTTGCCGAGGATGGTCTTGTTCGACCCGACGGTGATCATGCCGGAGCAGGAGATCGTGCCGGAGATCCGCACGACCCGGGCGGTGCTGCCGGAGACCGCGCTGGACAGGGCCGACGAGCTGTTCACCGTGGTGGCCGCGGCGCTGCCGCCGCCGGTGGTGCCGCCGCCCTGGGTGGCCCAGCCGACGAGGCCGGTCTGCGACCCGCCGCCACCGCCGCCGCCACCGCCGGAGCCGATCGGGATCAGCTGCCAGTGCTGGTTCCAGCCGTTGAGGTCGGCGAACTGGCTGATGATGCCGCCGTCCGCGGTGGACCACTCCCACACGTCGAGGGCCTTGCTGCTGTGCCGGTTGAGGAACTTGACGTATCCGCTGTCGGTGTCGCGCACCGCGAAGTGCTGGCGGGTGGTGCCGTTGTCGGGGTTCTGGACGAGCCCGGTGCCGTCGTTGGCGTTCGGCAGTTCGAGGAACTTGCCGCTGTGCCGCGAGCGCAGCTTGTAGTAGCCGCTGCCGGCGTCGACGAACTGCCACTGCTGCTGGTTGCCGTCGTTGCGGGCCCACTGCACGATCGGCGCGCCGTCGGCGGTGCTGAAGTTGTACAGGTCGACGGCCTTGCCGCTGTGCCGCGACACGATGACGTACCAGGCACCGGTGTCGATCGTGACGGCCTGGGCGGCGGGCGTGGCGACGACCGCGCCGACCGCCGCCAGCGCGAAGGTGAGCGCGGCGATGGCGGCGGTGCGCCAGCGCCAAAAGCGGCCGGCGGTGGTCCGTGGAGCGTGCTTTGACATCGGAATTCCTCCGAGGGTCGGACCGCGGGGGCATGGGCGTGCCTGGTCCGCGGTGGAAAACGAGCGGATGCGGAAAGCGCTTTCCAGTCGCAAAGGCTAGTCAGCACGTCGACCAGTGTCAATCGATCCGGCATGCCAGATGTGCGCGGTCACATCGGCATCCGACGATGTTCTTGCTCCACTTCGTATGCGGCGACTGGCGCGGCGGCTCTACCCTGCGCCCATGACCGACGCCTGGATCCTCATCCTCGGCACGCTTGCGGTCGTCGTGGCGCTCACCGTCACCGCCCTGGCGGCGGCGGCACGGCGGCGGCGGGCCGTGCCACTCAGCCCTGAGGCCGAGCGGCAGCTGCGGCTCGCCGCGGCGCGCCGCGCCACCGCCGAGCTGTCGGCCGAGGCGCGCCGGAGCCGGCGGGGCACCATCCGCGGCAAGGGCGCGAGCGGCGGCGGTGGCGACTACGGGTTCAGCGGCGACCACGCCGGAAGCAGCGACGGCGGCGGTTATTGAGGTGGTCGCCCCGAGGTGCTTTGGCCGCACCCGACATCCGGGATGATCGGCCGGGACGCGGGTAACATCCATGCGTCTGTCCAACGTGTGCAAGGAGGCCACGGTGGTGCACGAGGTCCGCGGAGTCGTCGCCCGCACGAAGAACGCGCCGGTGAGCATCGAGACGGTGCTGGTGCCCGACCCGGGGCCCGGTGAGGCGCTGGTCAAGGTCCAGGCCTGCGGGGTCTGCCACACCGACCTGCACTATCGCGAGGGCGGCATCAACGACGACTTCCCGTTCCTGCTGGGCCACGAGGCGGCAGGCGTCGTCGAGGCCGTCGGCGAGGGCGTGACCGAGGTCGCGCCCGGCGACTACGTGGTGCTCAACTGGCGTGCGGTCTGCGGGCGGTGCCGTGCCTGCCTGCGCGGCCGGCCGTGGTACTGCTTCGCCACGCACAACGCCAAGCAGAAGATGACGCTGGCCGACGGCACGCCGCTGTCGCCGGCCCTGGGCATCGGCGCGTTCATCGAGAAGACCCTGGTCGCGGCCGGGCAGTGCACCAAGGTGGACGCGCAGGCGCCGCCCGAGGTCGCCGGGCTGCTCGGCTGCGGGGTGATGGCGGGGCTGGGCGCGGTGCTCAACACCGGCAACGTGACCCGCGGCGACAGCGTCGCCGTGATCGGCTGCGGCGGCGTCGGCAACGCCGCGATCGCCGGGGCGCGGCTGGCCGGCGCGACCACGATCATCGGCGTGGACCTGGACGACCGCAAGCTCGACTGGGCGACGCAGCTCGGCGCCACGCACACCGTCGACGCCACGCAGGCCGACGTGGTCGAGGCGATCCGCGAGCTGACCGGCGGCTTCGGCGCGGACGTGGTGGTCGACGCGGTCGGCCGGCCGGAGACCTACCAGCAGGCCTTCTACGCCCGCGACCTGGCGGGCACGGTGGTGCTGGTCGGCGTGCCCACCCCGCAGATGCGCCTGGAGCTGCCGCTGCTCGACGTGTTCGGCCGCGGCGGCGCGCTCAAGTCCTCCTGGTACGGCGACTGCCTGCCCTCGCGCGACTTCCCCACCTTGATCGAGCTCTACCTGCAGGGCCGCCTGCCGCTGGAGGCGTTCGTGTCCGAGCGGATCGGGCTCGACGACATCGAGGAGGCGTTCGCGAAGATGGGCCGCGGCGAGGTGCTGCGCTCGGTGGTGATGCTGTGACCGGCGCGCGCATCGAACGGCTGGTCACCTCCGGCACGTTCCGCCTGGACGGCGGGGCGTGGGAGGTCGACAACAACGTCTGGCTCGTCGGCAACGACAGCGACGTGCTCGTCATCGACGCAGCCCACGACGCCGACGCGATCCTGGCGGCGGCCGGGGAGCGCCGCGTCGTGGCGATCGTGTGCACCCACGGCCACAACGACCACATCGACGCCGCACCCGAGCTGGCCCGGCGCACCGGTGCGCCGATCATGCTGCACCCGGCCGACCGGATGCTGTGGGACATGACCCACCCGGACCGGGCGCCCGACCGCGAGCTGGAGGACGGCGACTGCCTCACCGTGGCCGGCACCGAGCTGTGGATCAACCACACGCCGGGGCACTCGCCGGGCGCGGTCTGCCTGTACGCGCCGCAGCTGATGGCGCTGTTCTCCGGCGACACGCTGTTCCAGGGCGGGCCGGGCGCGACCGGGCGGTCCTTCAGCGACTTCGGCACGATCATCGGCTCGATCCGGGACCGGCTGCTCACCCTGCCGCCGCAGACGGTCGTGCACACCGGCCACGGCGACGACACCACGATCGGCGCCGAGGCACCGCACCTGGACGAGTGGCTCGCCCGCGGCCACTGAGCCCGGGCACACCGAAGCTCCGTTCCCGACCGCGGGAACGGAGCTTCGGTCCGGGGTCAGTACCCCCAGCGGCTCTTCAGCAGCCGCCAGAAGTCGCGCAGCATCCACCTGTCGAACTCGGTGATGCTGCCGGCACTGCCCGCCTTCATGAGGAAGCAGCACTGGCCGGTGGGCGTCCAGTCGTAGAAATCGTCGAGGCCGAACGTGTGCCCGACCTCGTGCAGGTAGATGTGGATGTTCTCGGCGTTGAGCGCGCCGGTGAAGTACTCGCTGCCCATCCGCTGGCCCCAGTCGCCGCCGGCTCCGCCGCCGAATCCCGAGGTGAGCCACAGCGACATGTCGTAGTGGTGCGACGCGCCGCCGGGGCAGCCGGAGTAGTTGCCGTCCTGGTGGAAGAAGCGGCCGCACGGCTCACTGCACTGCGGCGCGTTCTCCCGGATGTCGTTGACGTAGATGTCGACCGAGTTGTCGGTCCACTCCAGCGTGGCCCGGTCCCGCACGGCCCAGCCGACCACCTTGATCGGGACCTCGCTGTACGGCCAGCCGTTGTGCCCGGCCATCACGTCCATCCACTTCTTCCACTGCCGGGCCAGCGCGGCGTGGATCTGGTCGCGCAGCGCGGCCGAGACGCGGGCGCCGGAGTCCCAGCGCACGCAGTAGTTGATCCGCCCGCCCCCGGCCATGACCTGGTCCCAGCCGTAGTTGCGGAAGGTCAGCAGGTGCGGGTACGTCGACTGGTAGTGCGACCGGACCTCGTCGAGCGGTGTCACCAGGTTCGCCGGCGGGTTCCAGCCGCTGGTCGGCGGGCCCGACGGGGACGTCGAGGGCCGCGGTGACGCCGACGGCGACGATGACGGGCGCGGCGAGGCGGTCGGCGACGGCCGTGGCGAGGCCGAGGCGGAGGGTGAGGCCGACGGCCCGCCCGACGGCGAGGCCGTGCCGGTGCACGCGACGTTGTTGAGCGTGAACGCGGTCGGCACCGGGTTGCTGGCCGTCCACGCCCCCTTGAAGCCGATCGAGGTGGTGGCCGACGTGGCCAGGTTGCCGTTGTAGCTGAGGCTGGCGGCGGTGACCTGGCTGCCGCTCTGCGTGTACGTGGCGCTCCAGCCCTGGGTGACGGCCTGCCCGGCGGCGGGGTTCTCAACAGCCATCCGGTGAGTGGGCTCTGGTGTGCTCCGGTGTGCTTTGGTGGGTGTTGGCGTACTCGGCGAGGATGGCTTCTGGCTGTGGTCGGTGGGTGGGGCGCGTAGTGGCGATGTTGTCGTACCCGGCGTCTAGCCTGGGGGTCGTGTCCGGTGTGGCTGGTGGTGTGGTGGTGCAGGCGTACCGTTTCGCCCTGGACCCGACCCCGGCTCAGGACCGTGACCTGCACCGGCACGCCGGCTCCGCCCGGTTCGCGTTCAACTGGGCCCTGGCGGCGGTGCGCGCCAACCTCGACCAGCGCACCGCCGAGCGGACCTACGGCCTGGACGGCCCGCAGTTGACCCCCGCGCTGGGGTGGACCCTGCCGGCGCTGCGCCGGGCGTGGAACGCCGCCAAACCCCAGGCCGCACCGTGGTGGGCGCAATGCTCGAAAGAGGCCTACAACACCGGCCTCGACGGCCTGGCCCGGGCGCTGGGCAACTGGTCGGCGTCGCGCACCGGCCGCCGCGCCGGACCCAGGGTCGGGTTCCCCAGGTTCCGGTCCCGCCGCAGGGCGGTGCCGTCGGTGCGGTTCACCACCGGCACGATCCGGGTCGAGGACACCCGCCACCACGTCACCCTGCCCCGGCTGGGCCGGATCCGGACCCACGAGTCGACCCGCAAACTCGCCCGGCGCCTGCACGCGGGCACCGCCCGGATCCTGTCGGCCACCGTCCGGCACACCGGCGGGCGCTGGCACGTGTCGTTCACCGTCCAGGTCACCCGCACCACCCACACCCCGACGTATCCGCAGGCCACCGTCGGCGTGGACGTCGGCATCAGCAACCTCGCCGTGTTGTCGACCGGGCAGGTCGTGCCCAACCCCCGCCACCTGACCCACGCATCCGCGAGGCTGCGCAGCGCCGCCCGGACCCTGTCCAGGCGGCAAGGGCCTGACCGGCGCACCGGACAGCGGCCCTCCCGCCGCTGGCAGCAGGCCAGGACCCGGTTGGCCAAAGCACACGCCCGGGTCGCGAACCTGCGCGCCGACGGCCTGCACAAACTGACCACGTCCCTCGCCGCGACCTACGGCACGATCGTGGTCGAGGACCTCAACGTCGCCGGGATGATCCGAAATCGGCGTCTGGCCCGGCACATCGCCGACGCCGGCTGGGCCACCCTGCGCCGGCACCTCGCGTATAACGATCTTGTGCGCAATAGTTGAGGTCGCGTGATGGGCTGCTCCGGGGCGTTTCACCAGGTGATGGTGCGGTCGGAGACCAGGGCGGCGACGG
>NZ_JBFAOU010000220.1:0-11682 GCF_040675365.1 Catellatospora sp. NPDC049609
CTCTGCACACATATACGCACCCCGGCTGGTGCGTATATGTGTGCAGAGCAAAGCGAGCGGCAGGGGCTCCCTACTCGCAGCCCGGCCAGCGCGCGTATGGGTGTGCAGAGCAAAGCGAGCGGCAGGTGCTGCCTACCCGCAGCCCAGCCAGCGCGCGTATAGGTGTGCAGAGCAAAGCGCGGGCGCCGGGGTGCTGCCACGACCTCGCCGAGGCGCGGGCAACCCGGCCCGCGACGGGCTCAGCGGGTGGGGCGCACCATCGGGTCGGTCTCGTGCGGCAGGGCCGCGCGCAGCGCCTCGCGGGCGCGTTCGGCCTGCTCACCCAGGTGCGGCCCGTCGAGCAGGCGTATCGCCTCGCGCGCCGCGCCGGACAGCCGCGCCCACTGCTGGGCCTGCTGGCGCAGCTGCTGCGTCTTGACCCACAGGTCGACGAAGATGGCCACCTTCGCCCGCAGCACCCACGGGTCGAACGGCTTGGTCAGGTAGTCCACCGCGCCGGCCGCGTACCCGCGCAGCGCCAGCCGGGCGTCCCGGTCGGCCGCGGTCAGGAAGATGATCGGGATGTGCCGGGTGCGCTCGCGGCGCTTGATGTGCCCGGCCGTCTCGAAACCGTCGAGCCCCGGCATCTGCGCGTCCATCAGGATCACCGCGAAGTCGTCGACCAGCAGCCGCTTGAGCGCCGACTCGCCGCTGCTCACCGCCACCGGCTCCACCGGCAGCCCCTGCAGCATCGCCTCCAGCGCGACCAGGTTGTCCTGCCGGTCGTCGACCAGCAGCACCTTCGCGATCGTGAAGCCGCCCTCCGCCATCTCGCTCATACGCCCGTCCCGCCCGGCGCGGCGGCCGTGCCGTCCCGCCCACTCATGCGCCATGCTCCTGCTGCTGCCCGACCCAGCGCGCCATCAAACGCAGCAGCTCGTCGAGATCCACCGGCTTGGTGATGTAGTCACTGGCGCCGGCGCCCAGGGCGACCTCCCGGTCGCCGGGCATCGCCTTGGCGGTCAGGAACACCACCGGCAGGGTCGACAGGTGCGGGTTGCGGCGGATGATCCGGGTCGTCTCGTATCCGTCCTGTTCGGGCATCATCGCATCCATCAGCACGATGTCGATGTCGGGATGCTCGGCCAGCAGCTGGATGCCGTCGTTGCCGTTGTCGGCGTACAGCACCTGCATGCCGTGGTGTTCCAGGGCGCTGGCCAGCGCGAACACGTTGCGCACGTCGTCGTCGACGATCAGCACCCGGGCGCCGTCCAGGGCCGCCGCGACGTGGTCGCTGACGGCATCGCTGGCCGCCCGGCCGATGATCGGGCGCGACGTCGGCGTCGCGTACACCGGCTGCGGCGTCGGGCCGACCGGCACCGCGCCCACCGGCGCCCCCGCGATCGGCGACGCGGACGGGATCATCGGCAGCGGGGACGTGGTCGTCGGGCCGGTCAGCATCCCCGGCAGGTACAGCGTGAACGTCGAGCCCTGGCCGGGCGCCGAGGTGACCGTGATGGTGCCGCCGAGCAGCCGGGCCAGCTCGCGGCTGATCGACAGGCCCAGGCCGGTGCCGCCGTACTTGCGGCTGGTGGTGCCGTCGGCCTGCTGGAACTCGTCGAAGATGAGCGCCAGCTTGCTGGCCGAGATGCCGATGCCGGTGTCGTGCACCGCGAACATGACGACCTCGCCGGCCTGGCTCAGCGACGCCTCCTCGAACGACAGGTCCGCCGGGGCGGGCCCGATCTCCAGGTGCACCGTGCCGGTGTCGGTGAACTTGACCGCGTTGGACAACAGGTTGCGCAGGATCTGCTGCAGCCGCTGCGAGTCGGTGATCATGCCGGCGGGCAGCGCCTCGGACAGGCTGACCCGCAGGTCGAGGCCCTTCTCCTCGGTCTGCGGCCGGAACGCCTGCTCCACGTACTCGCAGATGTCGCCGAAGCGCACCTCGCCGGGCTCGACGTCCATCCGACCCGCTTCGATCTTCGACAGGTCCAGGATGTCGTCGATCAGCGCCAGCAGGTCCGACCCGGCGCTGTGGATGGTGCGCGCGAAGTCGATCTGCTTCGGGGTGAGGTTGGCCTCCGGGTTGTCGGCCAGCAGCCGCGACAGCAGCAGCAGCGAGTTAAGCGGTGTACGCAGCTCGTGGCTCATGTTGGCCAGGAACTCCGACTTGTACTGCGAGGCCGCCGACAGCTGCCGCGCCTTGTCCTCCAGGCCGAGCCGGGCCAGCTCGATCTCCCGGTTCTTGATCTCGATGTTGCGGTTCTGCTCCGACAGCTGGGCGGCCTTCTCCTCCAGCTCGTTGTTGGTGCGCTGCAGCTCCACCGACCGGTCGCGCAGCTCCTGCGCCAGCCGCTGCGACTGGGCCAGCAGCTCCTCGGTGCGGCGGTTGGCCAGGATCGTGTTGAGCGCGATGCCGAGCGTGCCGGCCAGCCGGTCCAGGAAGTCCAGGTGCAGCTCGGAGAAGGTCGCGACGCTGCCGAACTCGATCACGCCCAGCGACTCGCCCTCGAACACGATCGGCACCACGATCAGGTCGGCCACCTTCGTGTCGGCGATGCCCGAGCGCACCGTCATCCGGGTGCGCCCGCCGCCGACGCGGATCGTGCGCCGGTCCACGGCCGCCTGCCCGACCAGGCCCTCGCCCACCGCGTAGTTGGTCTCGGAGCCGCCGCCGGTGTACCCGTACGCGGCGGCCAGCTGCAGCCGGATCTCCTCGCCGTCCGGCTCGCCGAGGAAGAACGCGCCCAGCTGCGCGTCGATCAGCGGCGTGACATCCGACATGATCATGCGGCAGACCTGCTCCAGGTCGCGCTGGCCCTGCAGCAGCTCGCCCGCGCGGGCCAGGTTGGAGTCGAGCCAGCCCTGCTCGGCGTTCTTCTTGGTGGTGTCGCGCAGGGTGACGATCATCTGGTTGATGTTGTCCTTGAGCTCGGCCACCTCGCCCTGCGCCTCGACCGTGATGCGCTGGGTCAGGTCGCCGCGGGTCACCGCGGTGGACACCTGCGCGATGGCGCGCAGCTGGGTGGTCAGCGTCGAGGCGAGCTGGTTGACGTTCTCGGTGAGGTCGCGCCAGGTGCCGGACACGCCGCGCACCTGCGCCTGGCCGCCCAGCTTGCCCTCCGAACCCACCTCGCGGGCCACCCGGGTGACCTCGTCGGCGAACGACGACAGCTGGTCGACCATCGTGTTGACCGTGTTCTTCAGTTCCAGGATCTCGCCGTGCGCGTCGACGGTGATCTTCTGTGACAGGTCGCCCTTGGCCACCGCGGTGGTGACCTGGGCGATGTTGCGGACCTGGCCGGTCAGGTTGGACGCCATGAAGTTCACGTTGTCGGTCAGGTCGCGCCAGGTGCCGGCGACCGCGGGCACCTGTGCCTGCCCGCCGAGCTTGCCTTCGGAACCCACCTCGCGGGCCACGCGGGTGACCTCGTCGGCGAAGGCGGACAGCTGGTCCACCATCGTGTTCACGGTGTCCTTCAGCTCCAGGATCTCGCCCTGCGCCGCCACCGCGATCTTCTGCGACAGGTCGCCCCGCGCCACCGCCGTTGCCACCTGGGCGATGTTGCGGACCTGCGCGGTCAGGTTGCCCGCCATCACGTTGACGTTGTCGGTGAGGTCGCGCCAGGTGCCGGACACGCCGCGCACCTGCGCCTGGCCGCCCAGCTTGCCCTCCGAGCCCACCTCACGGGCCACCCGGGTGACCTCGTCGGCGAACGACGACAGCTGGTCCACCATCGTGTTGACCGTGCTCTTGAGCTCCAGGATCTCGCCGCGCGCGTCGACGGTGATCTTCTGTGACAGGTCGCCCTGCGCCACGGCCGTGGTGACCTGGGCGATGTTGCGGACCTGCGCGGTCAGGTTGCCGGCCAGCTGGTTCACGTTCTCGGTCAGGTCCCGCCAGGTGCCCGACACCCCGGCCACCTGCGCCTGACCACCCAGCTTGCCCTCCGAGCCCACCTCGCGCGCCACCCGGGTGACCTCGTCGGCGAACGACGACAGCTGGTCCACCATGGTGTTGACCGTGTTCTTCAGCTCCAGGATCTCGCCGCGCGCGTCGACGGTGATCTTTTGTGACAGGTCGCCCCGGGCCACGGCCGTGGTGACCTGGGCGATGTTGCGGACCTGCGCGGTCAGGTTGCCGGCCAGCTGGTTCACGTTCTCGGTCAGGTCCCGCCAGGTGCCCGACACCCCGGCCACCTGCGCCTGACCACCCAGCTTGCCCTCCGAGCCCACCTCACGCGCCACCCGGGTGACCTCGTCGGCGAACGACGACAGCTGGTCCACCATCGTGTTCACGGTGTCCTTCAGCTCCAGGATCTCGCCCTGCGCCGCCACCGCGATCTTCTGCGACAGGTCGCCCCGCGCCACCGCCGTCGCCACCTGGGCGATGTTGCGCACCTGCGCGGTCAGGTTCGACGCCATGTAGTTCACCGCGTCGGTGAGGTCCTTCCAGGTGCCGGCCACGTTCGGCACCTCGGCCTGGCCGCCGAGCTTGCCCTCCGTGCCGACCTCCCGCGCCACCCGGGTCACCTGCTCGGCGAAGACCCGCAGCGTGTCGGTGAGCGAGTTGATGGTGTCGGCGAGGTCGGCCACCTCGCCCTGCGCCGAGATCGCGATCTTCTGCGACAGGTCGCCCTGCGCGATGGCCGTGGTCACCTGCGAGATGGAGCGGACCTGCGCGGTCAGGTTCGACGCCATGAAGTTCACGTTGTCGGTCAGGTCGCGCCAGGTGCCCGACACACCCCGCACGTCGGCCTGGCCGCCGAGCTTGCCCTCGGTGCCGACCTCGCGCGACACGCGCGTCACCTCGTCGGCGAACGACGACAGCTGGTCGACCATCCGGTTCACGGTGCGGCCGATGGTGAGGAACTCGCCGCGCAGCGGCCGCCCGTCGATGTCGAGCGCCATGTGCTGGGTCAGGTCGCCCTCGGCCACCGCCACGATCACGCGGGCGATCTCCGCGGTCGGCCGGCCCAGGTCGTCGATCAGGCTGTTGACCGCCCGTACGCCGTCGGCCCAGGCGCCCTCGTAGGACTCCTCGTCCAGCCGCTCGGTGACCCGGCCCTCCCGGCCGACGACGCGCGAGATGCGCAGGAACTCGCGGTTGCGCTGCTCCTGCATCATGACGACCTCGTTGAAGGCGTCCGCCACCTCGCCGACGACACCCGAGGAACGCGGCAGGCGCACCTTGAAGTCGCCCGCCCGCACGGCGCGCAGCGCGGCCGCCACCTCGTGCCACTGGGCGTCGGAGTCCTGTCCCCGCTGGCGCTGTGCCGTCGTTCGATTCGCCGTCACCGGATCCACTCCCCTCGCGGCCACCCCGCGCCGATGGCCCACCTGCAACGTCGCTTCGTCGCGGCGCACGCTTCATCATCGTCCGCCAGACGCCCGGAAGCGAGTCACCGGGTGGAAACCACGCCCCCGACGGCGGAGACTACTAGCGTGCCGAACCGCGCCCAAGATCTGCAGCCGTCCCCCGCCGATGCCGCGGCGGACCCGCTCGCCGCCGTCGACGCCCTGCTCGGCGTGGACCCGACCGTCGACGAGACGGGCACGCTGCACGGGTTCACCAGCCAGCTGCTGCGCACGCTCGGCAGCGCCGTGGGTGCGCAGGGTTGCAGCGTCTGGGTGGACCACGGCGACGGCGACGACCACCAGCTGCTCGGCACGTACGGCAAACCGCTCAACCGGGCCTCCCCGGCGCGCCGCATCCCCGTGCCGGTGAGCCTGCCCTGGTCGGCGGAGCTGCTGCTGCAGGCCCCCGACACGCCGACGGCGCACACGCTGACCCGGCTCGCCGCGCAACGGCTCGGCCTGCTGCTGGAGGCACAGCGGCTGCGCGAGAGCGACCGCCGCCGGCAGACCTCACTCGCCTTCCTCGCCGAGGTCAGCGAGCTGCTGGCGCAGTCGCTGGACCTCACCCTCACCCTCGCGCTCATCCCGCGGCTGGTGGTGCCCCGCCTGGGCACCTGGTGCACGCTGCACCGGGCCACCCCCGGCCGGCGCCTGGCCCCCGCCGCGGCCGCCCATGCCGACGAGGCGATGAGCCCATGGCTGGACGCCATCACCGAGGACCTGACCCGGACGCTGCAGGCCCCCGGCACCGCGGAGGCGCTGCTCGCCGGGAAGAACGTCCCGCTGCCGACCTCCCTGTCCGGAATCGCCGTGCCGCTGTTCGCCCGGGGCGAGTGGCTGGGCGTGCTCAGCATCGGCCGCGACACCGAGTCCCCGCGCGACCCCGACGAGATCCCCGTCGCCGAGGAGGTGGCCCGCCGCTGCGCGCTGGCCGTGGACAACGCCCGCATCCACGAGGAGCGCCTCACCGTCTCGCACACCCTGCAGCAGGCCCTGCTCCCGGCGAAGCTGCCCATGATCCCGGGCCTGGGCATCGGCGCCGAGTACGCCCCCGCGGGCCGCGGGGTAGAGGTCGGCGGCGACCTGTACGACATCATGCCGATGCCCGACGGCCGCTGGCTGGTGGTGGTCGGCGACGTCTCCGGCAAGGGCGTGCCCGCCGCCGCGGTCACCGGACTGATCCGCGAGGTCATCCGGGTGCTGGTCAAGGACGGCCGGCCGCTGCCGGCGGTGCTGGCCACGCTCAACGACACGCTGTCCGAGCGCTCCGAGCGCTACTGCACGCTGGCGCTGGCCGCGTTCGACACCCGCAACCCCGGCCCGGACGTCGAGGTCACCCTGTACCTGGCCGGCCACGACCGGCCGCTGGTGCTGCACGCCGACGGCCGGGTCTCGTCGGCCGGACGCTGGGGCACCGCGCTGGGCCTGGTCGCCCCGGCCACCTGCCAGCCCGCCCGGCTGGTGCTGCACCCCGGCGAGACCCTGGTGTTCTTCACCGACGGTGTCACCGAGCGCCGCAACGGCCAGGACTTCTTCGGCACCAACCGGCTCGCGCAGCGGCTGACCTACCTCGCGGGCCACCCCGCCGACGTCATCGCGGCCCGGCTGCGCACCGCGGCGGTGGAGTTCTCCGCCGACCAGCCCCGCGACGACATGGCCATCATGGCGGTACGCAACGACAAGGTGGCCTGAGCTGCGACCACGACCGACCCCGCCCGGCGGACCGGGCCCCCGTCGCCCGACCGCCCCGCCCGCCCGGCGCAGGGCGCGATGCCGCGCGCGCCGGACCGGATTAGCATTGTCGTGCGCCGGATCACCGCGGTCCTGGGCCGGCGGGGTGCCGATGCTGCGCCCGCCACCGGGCCCGGGTGACCCAGGATGCGCGGCTGCCGGGTGGTGCCGCGCACGGCAACGATCGGAGCGCTGGTGTGAACGGTGATGGGATGCCGGCACGCCATGACGCGCTGCGTTACCGCGACGAGGCCGAGCTGCTGCGCGCGGCCGTGCCGTTCGTGCGCGAGGGCCTGGCCGCCGGGGACAGCGTGGTGCTGCTGTGCCGGCCCGACAACGCGCGGCGCCTGCGGCAGGCCCTCGGCGACGTGCGCGTCACCGCCGAGCTGTCCCCCGACGACGTGTACGGCGGCGCCGTGGCGGCGCTGGCCGCCTACCGCGAGCTGGTCGAACGGCAGCAACACGGCGGCGCCCGGGTGCGCGTGGTCAACGAGATCGACTTCGGGTCGCGGCCAAGCGCCCAGTGGGAGTGGGCGCGGTTCGACGCCGCGTTCAACCAGGCGCTCGCGGCGTACCCGATCTGGAACCTGTGCCTCTACGACCAGCGGCGGGTGCCCGCCGAGATCGTGCGGGCGGCCGCGAGCAGCCACCCCTTCCTGCTCACGGACGGCGACCGGGTGCCCAGCGCGGGGTACACCGAGCCGTCGCGGCTGCTGGGCGAGCCGGGCATGCGCTGGCGCGACCCGCTCGAGGACGCCGCGCCGCGGGTGGACGTCACCGACCCGGCCGACCTGGCCGCGCTGCGCGCCGCCGTCGAGCGGACGCTGACCGGCGACGGCATGGCCGCCCATGCCGTGCAGGGGTTCGTGCTGGCGGTCAGCGAGATCGCCACCAACGCGATGACCCACGGCACCGCGCCGGTCCGGGTGCGGCTGTGGTCCGCCGGCGGCCGCGCCCTGTGCGCGATCAGCGACGAGGGCGACTGCTTCGACCCGTACAGCGGCTACGAGCCCGCCGACCGCGCCCTCGGCGCCGGCGGGATGGGGTTGTGGCTGGCCCGGCAGATGAGCGACGACCTGAGCGTGGACGGCAGCGGCGGCGCCTGCACAGTGCGCCTCGGGCTCAACGCCTAGCCGGTCCGGGCCGGTCGGGCGCGGTCACGGCTGCTCACCGGCCGGGCCGTCGGGCCGGGTGGACCACACCGGCTCCGCCGCGCCCGCGTCGGAGTCCGGCGGTTGCGGCCGCTGGCCGCGGGTCAGGTCGTTCCAGGTGATGACCCCGATGACCCGGTCGTTCTCGCACACCGGCAGCCGCCGCAGCGAACGTTCCTTCATCAGGCGCGCGGCCTCGCCGGTGTCGTCGTCGGCATGCACGGTGACCAGCTCGCGACCGGACAGCTCCCCCGCCGTGACGGTGCGCGGGTCGCGCTCGTCGGCGACCATCCGCACGATGTCGCCGCTGGTCACGATGCCGATGAGCCGGTCGTCCTCGGTCACCAGCACGTCGCCGATCCGGTGGTCGCGCATCAGCCGCGCCGCCTCGGTCAGCGTGGTCGCGGCGGTGACGCAGACCGGCTGCCCGGTCATCATGTCGCGGATCATCCGCCCGATCATGGAGCCCTCCCGGCCCGTTCTCCCGGCGCCCGGCCCGGGACCTGTCCTCTTTCGCCCGTCTGCGCGGTGACCGGCGTGGACTCGGGCCGGCCGGGCCGGCGCGGCAGTGTCCCTTTCCCACGCTAGCGGCTTGCGGTGGTGCGCATGCCCGGCATCGGCGCAGCCGGGGGCGGTGGCGGTGGCGGCCGGCACTTTCCCTACGGCGTCCTAGGTTGCTGGGTCATCGGGTCGGCTCGCTGACGCCGCTGGTCGGGCGTGTGACCAAACCGGCGAAAGGAATGTTTGCGAAAAGACGGATGGGGTAACCCGCCCGGGTGGCCAAGCAAGAGATCACCGGCGGCAGCCGCGGGCTCTACGACGCAGTGCTGCTGGACCGCGACAACACCCTCATCCGCGAGGTGCCGCGCATCGACCACCCCGACCTCGTGGTCCCCATGCCCGGCGTACGCGAGGCGCTGGAGCTGCTGCGCGCGGCCGGCCTGCGTATCGGCGTCGTGTGCGACCAGCCCGCGATCGGGTTCGGATACACCACCCGCGCGCAGGCCGAGGCCGTCAACAAGCACATCGAACGCCTGCTCGGGCCGTTCGACACCTGGCAGATGTGCTGCCATACGCCCGCCGACGGCTGCGGCTGCCGCAAGCCCGCCCCCGGTCTGATCACCGCGGCGGCCCGCGACCTCGGCGTGCCGCCGCACCGCTGCGTCATGATCGGCGACATCGGCCCCGACCTGCAGGCCGCGGCCGCCGCGGGCGCGACGGGCCTGCTGGTGCCGACCGGGCAGACCTGCGTGGCGGAGATCGACTCGGCGCCGCACCGCGCGCCCAGCCTGCAGGGAGCGGCCGAGTGGATCCTGGCCCGGCAGCGCCTGATGCGGCCCGGCCCGCCCGGCGGCACCGGGCACGTCCTCGCGGTGTGCCCCGACTCCACCGGCGACGTGCTGCTCGCCGGACCGGCGCTGCGGGCACTCGCGGCGCGGGCCCGGTCCGTCTCGCTGCTCACCGGCTCGCGCGGCGCCGCCGCGGGCCGGCTCCTGCCGGGGGTGACCCGCGTGGTGGAGTGGCGTGCCCCGGGCCACGACGACGGGCCGGGCGGCCACGTCGCCCGCTCGGCGGTGGACGCCCTCGTCGACACGCTGCAGTGCTGGCAGACCGACGAGGCGGTGGTCTTCACCGCGGCCGGGCAGTCTCCGCTGCCCACGGCGCGGCTGCTGCGCATGGCCGGGGTCCGCCGGGTGTGCGCCGTGGCCGAGGAGCGGCCGGGCAGCCTGCTCGACCTGGGCCATCGGGTGCCGGCCGACCTGCCGGAGGCGCAGCGGGCGCTGTCGCTGGCCGCGGCGGCGGGTTACCCGCTGCCCGACGGCGACGACGGACGGCTGCTGACCAAGCTCCCGGCGCCAGCGGCGCGGGGCGGGCGCATCGTCGTCCATCCCGGTGCGGGTGCTCCCGCCCGCGGCCTGCCCCGCAAGTGGGCCGTCGAGGCGGTGCGCGCGCTGGCGCTCAGCGGGCGCGACGTCGTGGTCACCGGCGCGCCGGACGAGGCGGACCTGACCGCCGAGGTGGCCGGGGACCTGGCCGGGGACCTCGGCGGCCGGACCGACCTGCTCGGGCTGGCCCGGCTGCTGGCCGGCGCGGCCTGCGTGGTGACCGGCAACGCCGGCCCGGCGCACCTGGCCGCGGCCCTGGGCACCCCGGTGGTCAGCGTCTTCGCGCCCACCGTGCCCTACGCCCGGCGCGGCCCGTACGGCACGCCACACGTGCGGCTCGGCGACCCGCAGGCACCCTGCCGCGGCACCGGCTACCTCACCTGCACCCTGCCCGGGCACCCGTGCCTCGGCGAGATCGACACGGCCGAGGTCGTCGCCGCGGTCGAGCTGCTCACCGGCCCGCCGGTAACGTGACGGCGGTTCACTCCTCGGGGTCGACCAGCGCGCGGAAACGGTAGATCCAGGCCGGCTCCCCGATCGGGTTGGCCTCCCGGACGTAGACCGCCTCCCACGGGTCGGCCACGCGGTCGAGGTCGGCGTCGGTGTCCAGGCCGCCGGGCAGCCAGATCGAGTACGTCTCCGGCGGGTCGGCGGCCGAGTCCACCTCTATCTCCCGCGTGATCTCAGCGGCACCGTGCACGAACTTCGCGGCGATCCTGTCCACCCGTCAAGACTCCCTCCACTGCCGACGCCCCGGGGCGCAGATCGACGAACCGGCGCGCGCCACGCGGGCGCGCGCCGGTTCAGCCTGCCCGGCGCGCCTCTCGCGGCGGGGACCCGTCCGCCCTGTCCGGCTCAGAAGCGCTCGGCGACCTCGAGGCCCAGCGCCAGCCACAGCTCGCGGCTGTTGGGGAAGGTCTGCCCCTCCTCCAGCGTGCCGAGCGTCTCCATGACCTCGTCCGGCGCGCCGTTACGCTGCGCCACCTCGATCAGCTCCTCGGTGGTCGCCGGGAACGTCGCCAGGGACACGTGCTCGCCGATGCGGGCGCGCAGCTCGCGCCGGTCGGGGTCACGCTCGTCGTCGGTCACGACGCCGTCGCGGCCGGGCGTGTCCCAGGCCCGCCGGTCGAGGTCGTCCTCGATCGGGTCGCCCAGCTGCCTGCTGCCATACGGTGTGTGGGTCATGCAGACCTGGATTCCCGCGCACGGCCCCCGTGAAACGTTGCGCCGGGATCCCCGCGGGCGAAACCGGCGCCCGCTCCCGGCGAAGCCGCCCACGCCGGTGTACGCCGGTGGACACTGGGTACGACTGCGGCTGTGTTCCGAGAGGGGGTGGGTCATGACCGGCGAGCTGTCCGAGGAGCTGGAGGCACGGCTGGACACGCTGTTCATCGGCGAGGAGCGGCTCAGCGTCGCGGAGATCCGCCGCCGCGCCGTGGCCGGCGACATGGACGCGAACGTGCTGCTCTGCATCGACGCGCTGCCCGAGGGCGAGTACGCCCAGGACGAGGTGCTCGTCGTCACCGGTTCGGTGCCGGGCCTGAGTCGCACCGAGGGCAACGAGGCGGTCGAGG